>WFRP01000022.1 GCA_015486505.1 Pseudomonadota bacterium
AATGTTCTGATAAGAGTACTTATTTGCGGGCCAAAAAGCCCTGTTTGGGTTGCGGGATATGTTCCCGCATTAGTACCTTACAGGTTATTTTCTGCACCAAAAAACAAGATTTAATAATCAGAAAATGTTCTGATAAGAGTACTTATTTGCGGGCCAGTAACTTTCTTTTGGGTTGCGGGATCTGTTCCCGCATCAACATTGCAACTGTTTGAGCGTAAGCGAGTTTTGCAAGGCGGGCGCAGCGAGCGTAAGGAAAAACAGAAATCTTAACGCCTGGCGGAGAAAAACCGCGCCCAACCCCGGATTCGGCTGAACAGTTACTTTTTCTAAAGGTTTGCCATCCGGACAGCACCATTCATATTTTCACTTCAATTTATTTGCTGAAAAATTTGCGCCAAGCCGGCTAATTGTGTTATATTCAGCCGTCACAGGCTGTTTTTTTCAACCCACCTGAAAAAATCGGGATTCAATAATGGACGATGCTATCAAATTAAGGATTCTGGGCGATTTCGATCCTTTTTCCAGAGAGGCCCGCTGCAGTAGTTATGAAATTGAGGTTGCCGGTGACACCTATCTGATTGATTGCGGAGCACCTATATTCAAACAACTCGGAGGGCATCGTTTAAAAGAGATCCGGGGCCTTTTCATATCCCATTGCCATAACGACCATATAAGGTGGTTCACCGATCTGGCTATATTTCATCGCTATGCCCCGGATGTCAACCATAAACTTAGCCTCTTTACGACGGAAAACATTAATAATGAACTCAAGAAAACTTCTTCGGCTGCTTTAAGCAATACGCTCTCAAATTGCCGTAAAAAAGTTATCGGGGTTAAATACGAAGACTATATTGACTTTAACGAAATCGGCCCGCGGCCTCTCTACAAAATCACTTCTCACGATGAAGGAAATGGCCGTTTCAAACTTTGTGTTGTCGATCGGAAAAACCAGATAATCGGCCCGGAACAGGCCAAGATAGTCATCAACCCGAACATCGACAAAGCCAGAATGCTTTTTCTTGATCCGCCATCAGGCGAATGGGTTGATCCTGAACTTTTCTATACTTTCTCCGATAATACCTTTTACGAGGAGAATCAAAATATTTTAGCCGGCAAAAACGGTTATACGATTGAGGTCATTAAAGCTCCGGTCTGGCATGGCACACCGGGAGTCGGAATAAAGATCAAATCGGGCAATGACAACCTGATATTCAGTTCTGATACGGTTAATGACAAAGATCTATGGCAGAATTTATACGAAGAAAAGCTTGAACAAAATTTCACCGAGATAAGCCGAGAAGCCTTTATTGCGAGCGCCATCATCTATGGCGATATAAATAATTACATTGAACGGGTCTGGAGTAAAAAAAGATTCCAGGAGGCAATCTCAGCCTTTAACAATGCCGCAGTGGTTCACGATATTGCCATAAATAACAGCATCGTCCACACCGACTATGAAAGCCTTGACCGAACCTTACTGGATCGGAAACGTACCATTTTCGTCCACAGCCCCGACCGGATAACCTCGGAATGGGCTTTATCAGCCACCGACAAAGAATTTATCGTCAGAGACAACCTTTTTCTGGAAAAGGTCGGCGGGCAGCTTTTTCCCTTAAATGCCAATATTTACCACCGGGAAAAAGGACATTTTTTTGTCGGCTACAAAAATGCAAAAGGCAAATATACAGTCTATGAAAAAGATGGTAAATTAAGTCTTTCCAATGCCTATAATTTTGACGGCAGGCCGTATTTTAAAGTTGATCTTTATGAAGATATCGGCGGCCGCTATTATGAGAAGCTCGATGACGAAAACAGCAGCTACAGGGTTCGGAAAGACGGCCGGGTGGAGCTTATCCGCCGCACTGAAAGCGGCAGCCGGGGAACCCTGCTGGGAAAAGGTGAAAGAGAGAGGTTATTGCGCTGAAGACTCAGGGCTTATAGCTTCATAAAGGCGGGCAAAGAAACAGACCGCATGCTGAACCGAATCGACCCGCACCCAGGCCCGGGTAAGTTTGAAACGAAAACTGCCGACACTTTTTTCCGGATAAAGATGGGCAAAGGTTGATTCCGGGGTGTGGCGTAAATACATGATACCGTTTGCCGAGAGCAGCATATTTTTCATAATCCGCCGTGCCCGCTCATTATCTCCCACATATACAGCCAGCCTGTAAGCCGCGACAATCCCTTCACAGCGGGAGGCGTCATGGTAGACGTGATCCCCGTATTTATAGTAAAAACCGCCGGGATAGTCCGCGTAAAGAGCATTTGCCTCATTATACATCTGACTCCACATCCGGTCGGCATCATTGAAAACAAAATTGATATAAGCCGGCTTTTTGCAGCCTTTCACCTTAACCCATTCTTCAATCGCCTGCATAAGCCAGGCATCCGCCGGCAGGGCCGGAAAAAGACGGGCGTATTTCAAGGGCCTCTGCTCGACCAGAAAATCCAGGGCCTGTATGCTTTTTTGCCGGATCTGCTCTTTCAGCTTTCCGTCCTGGTTTTCAATATAACGATAATAGAGGGCCAGCCCCAGCAAAGCCTCGCCCGGGTAATAGAATGAAAAAAGCTCTTTTTTAACCGCGGCCGCCGGTTTTATAATCGGCTTGCCGCCATTATATTTCGGATGCAGATAGTAACCGATCATCTCCCCGTCGGCATCTATACGAGAAAGTATATGACGGGCCAGACCGGCCATCTCTTTGCTATAGGTCTTATCGCCACTCAACAAAGTGTACCTAGCCAGGGCCACCAAGCCGACCCCCGCCCCCCCGAGTTTGGCCTTGTGATTGAAAAACGGAAAACAACTATAATCTTCGGCTTCAGCCTGAACGACAAAGGTTGCCACCAGATAATCCAATGATTTTTTGGCGGCTTTGAGATATTTCCGCTGGCCGGTCAATTTGTAACCCCATAAAAGAGCTATGGTTCCACCGCTGTGTCTTAAAATATTGTAATAGAGCGGATCTTTTTTTCGCGGGTGAATGAAATCTACCCGGCTGTCTTTAATACCATCGTAATAGTATAAAAAACTGCCATCTTCGTTCATGTTTTCGTAAAGCCAGTCAATCCCTTCCCGACAACTTTCATAGAGTGTTTTCCGGCTTAACCCTGCCACCGGCTCCGGAGCGCCCCGATAGAGCGGCAAAACGGCATTTCCGTAACTGACCCAGGCCTTACCGGTAAGCAGCTTACACTCCGGCGAAGCTTGCAACAGCAGTTTAATTCGTTTACTTACCTTCGGAGTCTTAACCGCAATTCCGCATTTTTTAGACAGATAGTTTAGAAGTTGGCGGACTGACATAATACTGTGCATTACCGCATCAGTGGGCATAAAATAGCGCGTAACCCCGGCAACCGTATATTTGAGGCCGGTAATTCCAGGCTCAAAACGGTTCGCCGACAGCGTCCCGCATTCAAGCTTGCCAAGTTCGCCCTTTTGTTCAGATGTTATAATCTCAAAAAGGAGGCGGCATTTACCCGTGTCGGAGATCGCAAATTCAGAAAACCCCGGCAAGCTCCTGATTTTTGCAACCAGCCGTTCGAGAGTTTTTTTTAAGGTTTTGCGCCGCCCCCCCCAGCGCAGGGGCTTTTTCCCGGGCTGCAAAACAGTCAGATAAATCTGTGAAATTTCAGGCTGAAAAGTAAAGGCGAGATTTTGCGGCAAAGAAGACAATCCACGGCCGCAGAGAGCTTCCCGGATAACTTTAAAAAGTTCTTTCTCCGGATTGTCGGCTTCAATGAAATGGTTTGGAGAATGGTTTAACGCCGGTGTCGAGGCTGCCACCGCGGTCTTCGGCACAACAACTGATATAAAGTTGCCGGCCAAAAATAAAAGTAAAAAAAGAACCCTGCTCCGGCGGGAGATATCAACCATTTTTGTAACTATTCAGCCAAATTTTACCCCCACCTTCCGGAGGGGGCGGGGGTGGTTTTTCGTAAGCGGTTGCGGAAACGATTTCGTTGTTTTTCGGAAGCGAGCGGGAGCCCATTAGTACCTTACAGGTTATTTTCTGTACCAAAAAACAAGATTTAACAGTCAGAAAATGTTCTGATAAGAGTACTTATTTGCGGGCCGAAAAGCCCTGTTTGGGTTGCGGGAGCTGTTCCCGCATTAGTACCTTACAGGTTATTTTCTGCACCAAAAAACAAGATTTAATAATCAGAAAATGTTCTGATAAGAGTACTTATTTGCGGGCTGAAAAGTCCTGTTTGGGTTGCGGGAGCTGTTCCCGCATTAGTGCCTTACAGGTTATTTTTTTGTTTTAAAACAAGAAAATGTTCTGATAAGAGCACTTATTTGCGCCCAACGGATTGCCCTTGGGGTGCGCCCAACGGATTGCCCTTGGGGTGCGACCAGCGGATTGCCCCTGGGTGCGGGCTGCAAGGCTCCGTTTGGGTTGCGG
>WFRP01000023.1 GCA_015486505.1 Pseudomonadota bacterium
AGTTTAGGCATCGGCCCCGGCGATGAAGTTATTACGGTGGTCAATACCGCCTTCCCGACCAGCGAAGCCATCAATATGACCGGGGCGGAAGTCGTGTTTGTTGACATTAAACCGGGAACTTTCGCAATTGATCCGCAAGGGGTCGAGGCCGCAATTACGCCTAAGACCAAAGCCATTTTACCCGTTCACCTTTACGGCATCCCCGCCGATATGGATGCATTAACGGCCATCGCCGACCGCCATAACCTGCCTCTGGTTGAAGATTGCGCTCAGGCTATGGGAGCCTATTACAAAGGTAAACGGGTCGGCAGTATCGGCCGGGCCGGCTGCTTTAGTTTTTTCCCGTCAAAAAATCTGGGTACCTTCGGTGACGGCGGCGCTATGGCTTCGAATGACCAGGAGCTGGTAAGTCAGGTCCGGATGTACGCCAACCATGGCCGTTTTGATAAATTTACGCACCAGGCAATCGGCACCAACAGCCGGCTCGACACCATGAAAGCCGCCCAATTGTCAATCTGCCTCAAAGCCCTTGACAGCTGGAATAAAGATCGCCGCCGTGCCGCCGACCTCTACACTGAACTTTTAGCCCCGTTCGCCGAAATCACCTGCCCGACGGTACCGGAAGGTTGCGAACCGATCTGGCATCTTTATGTGATTCGTCATAAAAAACGCGACGATTTACGCCAATATCTGCAGGGGAAGGGCATCCAAACCGGCTTGCATTATCCCAAACCGCTGCATTTTCAACCGGCTTACGACTATCTCAAGCTGGGTAAAGGCAGTTTTCCGGAGGCTGAAGCCGCAACCCGGGAAATTCTTTCCCTGCCGATGTTTCCTTTCATCACCGACGCCGAAATTGAGGCTGTAGTCAAAGCTATAGGCGAGTTCCTGAATAAAAAAGGATAGCTCAATGAGTGATCATGCTCTATTTTTATCGGTGGTAATCCCGATCTACAATGAAGCGGAAAATGTTACGCCGCTGCTGGCTGAACTCGTCCCGATTCTTGAAAAATCAGCGCGGGATTTTGAAATCCTCTGCATCAATGACGCCAGTACCGACAACAGCCTGAGCCGACTTGAAGAGCTCAAGAAGAGCTACCCGCAGCTCCGGGTCATCACCCACCGGGTAAATTGCGGCGAAAGCGCGGCGACGGCCACCGGCTTTCAGCAGGCGCGAGGACAATATATCGTCACGATGGATGGAGATTTGCAGAACGACCCGGCCGACATCCCGACACTGCTGCATATTATTGAACAACGTAAGCTTGCCGCCGTCTGCGGAATCCGCCGGAAACGTGAAGATGACTGGATCAAACGGCTCTCATCCAGAACCGCCAACGCGGTCCGCAATCTGATTACCGGTGATGACATCTCTGATGCCGGCTGCACCTTTCGGATTCTACGAAGGAATACGTTGAGCGAAATCCCGGTTTTTAACGGTATGCATCGTTTCCTGCCGACAATGCTGCGTTTTCAGGGCTATGAGGTTGAAGAAGTTCTGGTCAACCACCGGCCCCGCACTATGGGGGTTTCCAAATACGGGGTCGGTAACCGGCTGTTCCGCGGCCTTATCGACTGTATCGCAATGCGCTGGCTGCAGATGCGCACAGTGCCGGCGGATCGCTGCAACCGGCAGTAGGCAGTTGATGCGAAGACCAATGTTACAACCAAAACCTGGCGTTTCCAGCTGGCAAACCAGAACATTAAACCGCATATTTTATCGTTTTCCAAACCAGAAAACCTGCTGTAAAACCCCGTCGGCAAATACCCATAAGTCAAGCCTGACCCCATCGCTTTCAGCGCGGGATATCTGGCGGGCGCTTCTGCTGGCGTTGGTAATTTCCGGATTATTGGCGATTGCCCATTTTTCGGGGCTTGGCGAGTATCTTGACCTGAAAAAACTGCCGTTTCTGCAGGAAAAGCTGGCGGCTCTGCCCGGGGCGGTCAACCGGCTCTGTTTTATCGTCGGCGGGGCTCTGGCGATTGTCTGCGGTTTCGGCCGCTCGATAATGAGTCTGGCCGCGGGTCTTTTTTACGGGCCTTACTGGGGCGCGCTTTTTTCGATTTTAACCTCACTGCTGGCCTCTTTAATGATTTTTGCCTTTGTCCGCCGTATCGGCCGGCCGCGTTTCCTTGATCGGGTAAAAGGCTATATTGAAAAAGCGGACCAACTCGTTGCCGACAATGGTTTTACAGCGGTTATTATTATCCGCCAACTGCCGCTGGCCTGTCTGATGGTTAATATTCTCTTGGCCTTGACCCGGGTCTCCCTGACTGAATTTATTTTCGGTTCCATTGTCGGTTTTCTCCCGGAAGCCATAATTTTTACTCTCTACGGCAGCAGCGCTCAGGGCGGTTTTTTCAGTAAAATCACCCTCGCCTCCCTGCTTTTGGTCGGCGTGGTTATCGGCATCAAACTCTTAACGAAAAAATTCAACAAAAACAGGTAACTATTCAGCCAAATTTTACCCCCCACCTTCCGGAGGGGGCGGGGGTGGTTTTTCGTAAGCGGTTGCGGAAACGATTTCGTTGTTTTTCGGAAGCGAGCGGGAGCCTATCAGCATTGCAACTGTTTGAGCATAAGCGAGTTTTGCAAGGCGGGCGCAGCGCGCTTAAAGGAAAAACAGAAATCTTAACGCCTGGCGGAGAAAAACCGCGCCCGACCCCGGATTCGGCTGAATAGTTACAAAAACAGTATAAATCAGGAGGATTTTTAAAGAAATGAAGATTTTACAAGTAGGCACCGGCCGCTGGGGCAGTAATCATATGCGGGTTTTACGCAATCTCGGGGTTGATCTCTATATCGCTGAATTATCCGAGACCGAGCGGCGACGCTGCCTTGACGAAGGGATTGCACCGGATCATATCAGTGCCGATCTTAATGATTTTATCGATAAAGTGGAGGCTGTCGATATCGTAACTCCGGCCCAGACCCACCTGCCGATTGCCCTGACCGCCATCACTCACCAGAAAGATATTTTTACCGAAAAACCGCTGGCCGAAAATGCTGAAAAAGCAGCTGAATTTGTAGCGGCGGTCAATCAGAGCCAGGTACTTTGCCAGGTCGGACATATTTTCCGTTACGACCCGGCCACAATCTACATCAAAGAAGCGATAACTGCGGGTGAACTCGGCCCGATTCGCTCAATAACCGGCAGCTTTTCCGGTTTCAAACGGCCGCGCAACGACGGCGGTGTCACCATCTCCGATGCTATCCATTTCGTTGATCTCTACAACTATCTTATGGACGGCCCGCCGGAACAGGTGATGGCCCAATGTCACGACCTGCTCGGCCGGGGCCTGGATGATATGTCCTGGGTCTGGCTCGGCTATGGCAAAACCAAAGCGTTAATTGAAGCCAACTATTTTTCACCCGAGAAGAAACGCCTGGTCACGGTAATCGGCGAAAAAGCGACTTTAGTCTGCAATTTCGCCGCGGCTCAGGATAAAATCACCATTTACAACAATCATCATGTCAAAGAAGAAGGCACCTGGAAAGGGATTTCCGGCGAAATCCTGCAAAAAGAGATTCTGCCCTCGGAACCGCTGCTTCTGGAACTGCGCGATTTTATCAATTGTGTCCGGAACCGGAACCGGCCCCGGGCCACAGCTCAGGCCGG
>WFRP01000024.1 GCA_015486505.1 Pseudomonadota bacterium
AATTTCTTCCGGATACTTGAAATAGTTGTTTAACCGGCACCAGTTGTTGCGCCACGATTTAATGACTATGGGGTATTTTTCTCCCCATTTTTCTTCAAGGTTATCAAGCTCAATCTCAGCTGTGCTTTTATTTGCAGCCTTGTAGACCAACTTCAAATCAGGGTGGTAAATTTTCGGTAATCACAGGCGGTCAATTTTCGGTTGTCATAATTATAAGCTCAGCGATGTTGCGAATGTTGAGGCATCGTCAGACGAAAGGGGCGGCAACAGACAGGTCGCGGCTAACGCAGGACAAGCTTGCTTTCTACTCTACCCAATCAGCCCCCAATCAGCGCTTTTAAATTCTTTTCTTGTTTTAAGATAAGAAAATGACCTATAATAGAGAAAATGTGTTGCGGCTTATGCTAAGTGAAATAAATCTATTTGAAAAAGAGGACGGTGTAATCCTTTGTTAAAAGAGCGTTCAATTTTACTGACCGGCGGCACCGGATCATTCGGCCAGGAATTTATCAAGACGGTTCTTGACCGTTATCCGGAAATTACCAGACTGGTGGTCTTTTCCCGTGACGAACTTAAACAATTTGAGATGGCCCAGACGCTCTCTCCCGAAAAGTATCCTCAACTGCGTTATTTCATTGGCGATATACGCGATAAGGAGCGTTTGTCCCGGGCTTTGCAGGATATCGATATTGTTGTTCATGCGGCCGCCCTCAAGCAGGTTCCGGCGGCGGAATACAACCCCTTTGAATGTATCAAGACCAATGTGATGGGGGCGCAAAATGTCATCGAGACCTGCCTTGATGCCGGGGTAAAGAAAGTGGTGGCTTTGAGTACCGATAAAGCGGCCGGCCCGGTCAACCTTTATGGCGCGACCAAACTTTGTTCGGATAAATTATTTGTTGCGGCCAACAATATTAAGGGTAAAAAGGATATAAAGTTCAGCGTGGTCAGATATGGTAACGTGATGGGCAGCCGGGGCAGCGTCATCCCGCTTTTCCTGCAGCGGCGGCAGAGTGGTTTTTTACCGATTACCGATAAGCGGATGACCCGTTTTAACATCACCTTGAAGCATGGGGTGGAGATGGTTTTAAAGACCCTGGAAATAATGTGGGGCGGTGAAATTTATGTGCCGAAAATTCCCAGTTATCTGATTACCGACCTGGCTGAAGCGATTGCTCCCGACTGCCGGTTGCAAATTATCGGGATTCGGCCGGGAGAGAAACTGCACGAGGAGATGATTACGGTTTCAGATGCCGTCAATACCATAGAACTTGAGAATGAATATGTAATTTTACCTTCCATGCGTTTATGGGATGTGGATGAGTTTATAGAAGCTAATAATGCTGTCCGCTGCCGGAGAAATTTTGAGTATAACAGTAATGATAATTCGGAGCGTTTAAGCGTGGCGCAGTTGCGTACCCTGGTGCGTGAACACGTTGACCCCGATTTCTCGGTTTAGTACCTTACAGGTTATTTTCTGTACCAAAAAACAAGATTTAATAATCAGAAAATGTTCTGATAAGAGTACTTATTTGCGGGCCGAAAAAGTCCGTTTGGGTTGCGGGGATTGTTCCCGCATTAGTACCTTACAGGTTATTTTCTGTACCAAAAAACAAGATTTAATAATCAGAAAATGTTCTGATAAGAGTACTTATTTGCGACCAGCGGATTGCCCCTGGGTGCGACCAGCGGATTGCCCCTGGGTACGGGTCACAAAGCCCTGTTTGGGTTGCGGGATCTGTTCCCGCATTAGATAAAAAGGATAAGCTTTGGCTTCTCGATATATTCCTTATGGGCGTCATAGTCTTGAACCTGATGATATCCAGGCGGTAGTTGATATCCTCAACTCCGACTGGTTGACTCAGGGGCCGATGGTGCCGCAATTCGAACAGGCTTTTGCCGCTTATTGCGGCGCCCGATACGCGGTGGCGGTTTCCAGCGGCACGGCGGCTCTCCATCTGGCGGCGCTGACGGCCGGTTTTGTCCCGGGAGATGAGGTTATTACCTCTCCTATAACTTTTGTCGCCTCGGTAAACTGTATTGCTTATGTGGGGGCCAAACCGGTTTTTGCCGATATTGACCCTTTTACCGGCTGCCTGGCCACGGAGCAAATTGCAGCGCAGTTGACCCCGGCCACCAAGGGGATTATCCCGGTTCATTTCGCCGGCCAGCCCTGCGCTATGGCCGCCATCTCTGCCATTGCCGGAGAACATAATCTGATCGTCATTGAGGATGCCGCCCATGCTCTGGGCTCTTCCTATACGGTTGACGGCCGTTATTTTACCACCGGTTGCTGTGCCCACAGTGATATGACCATTTTTTCTCTCCATCCGGTCAAACATATCGCGGCGGGTGAAGGCGGGGTGATTACGACTAATAACAAAGAATTTTACGAGCGGCTCTGTCTTTTAAGATCGCATGGCATCAGCAAAAATCCGGAGCGTTTAAGCAGCAGCGACGGCCCCTGGTATTATGAAATGCAGACATTGGGCTTTAATTATCGGATAACGGATTTTCAGTGCGCCCTGGCCTTAAGCCAGTTGAAAAAACTTGATGAGTTTGTGGCGCGCCGGCGGGCCATCGCCCGGATGTATAGCCGGGCCTTTCAAGATGAAGCGGCATTGGCTTTATTGTCACAGAACCCCGGCGCCGACTCATCGTTTCATATCTTTGTAATTCTGGCCAGGGGAGTAGACCGGGCTGAATTGTTTAAATCTTTAAGTGAACGGGGCCTGGGCGTCAACGTTCATTATATTCCGGTTCATCTGCAGCCTTATTACCGGGAAACCTTTGGCTATGGTTCAGGCGACTATCCTCTGGCTGAGGAATATTATCGACAGGCCCTTACCATTCCGCTGTATCCGGCTATGACCGATGATGATGTTGCCGCGGTTATTGCCGACGTCCGCGAGAGTATCAAGATTTTGTCGTAATGAATACTATTGCTATCATTCAGGCTCGCATGTCTTCAACCCGGCTGCCGGGCAAAGTATTGAAAACACTGATTGATAAGTCAGTGCTGGCCCAGGTTGTCAGCCGCCTGCAAACCGCGAACACCCTGGATGATGTGGTGGTGGCGACCACTACTCATCAGGTTGATGATGTAATCGTGGCGGAAAGCCGAAACTGTAAGGCGAAGGTTTTTCGCGGCAGTGAAGATGATGTACTGAGCCGCTATGCCGCCGCGGCCGCTGAATTTGCTGCGGATGTTATTGTGCGCATAACCTCTGATTGTCCATTGCTTGATCCTGAACTCATTGACAAGATGGCGCGGAAATTCCTGGCGTTGCCTGCCGTCGACTATCTGAGCAATACACTTGAGCGCACCTATCCCCGGGGGCTTGATGTTGAAATTTTCCGCCGCGAGACTTTGTCTTTGGCTTGCGAACAAGCCCGTCAAGCATTCGAACGTGAGCATGTAACCCCTTATATCTATCAGCATACAGACCGGTTTCGACTGGCAAGCTATGTTGATGATGTTGATCGATCGCATTTTCGCTGGACTCTGGATACGGAGCGTGACTGGCAATGTATCGAGGCCATATATCGGCATCTTTATCAGCCGGGGAAAATTTTTACGACCGCTGAGGTTTATGCCTTATTGCAGCGTTATCCTGAAATTGCAAAGCTCAATCACCAGGTACAACAGAAAACATTGGAGGCTGATCGTTGCGGATTGTAATCAGGGCGGACGCCTCCATTGAAATCGGTTTCGGCCATATCTATCGTTGTCGTTCTCTGGCGCTTGAACTGCGGCGGCGCGGGGCTGAGGTTTTCTTTATTTGCCGTGACCTTCCCGGCAATCTCTGTGATTTTCTTACCCGGCAAAATTTCCCGGTTTTACAGCTTCCGGCTCCGGCGGCGGGCCGGGCCGGAGCCGGCGCTGTCCAGGATGCCGAGGAAAGCCTCTCGGTTTTGGCGGCGCTGCCGGGCGCGATTGACTGGCTGGTTGTCGATCACTATGCCCTGGGCCGGGAATGGGAATTGCGGCTCCGGGAACGGGTTGCGAAAATCCTGGTTGTGGACGACCTGGCGAACCGTGAACATGATTGTGAGCTGTTGCTTGATTCGGGATTTTATCCTGAAATGGAGCATCGTTATGCGGGCCTGGTTCCGGCGGCCTGCCGTTTGTTGGCGGGGCCCAGCTATGCTTTGCTGGATGCTGCTTTCGCTCAACAACGGGGTAAGGAAAAAGGGAAATCCGGCAAGCGTCTTTTGGTTTTTTTCGGCGGCAGTGACATAACCAATGAAACCGGCAAAACCCTGGCGGCATTATCTCAATTAAGTAATGAGCAATTGTCGGTAGACGTGGTGATCGGTAGCGGAAACCCTCATCGTGAAAAAATTGAACAACTGGCAGCTTCCCGCGAAGAGATAACCCTTCATTATCAGGTTGAGACTATGGCTTTCCTGATGGCGCGGGCGGATATCGCCTTGGGGGCCGGGGGCACGACAACCTGGGAACGCTGCTGCCTGGGATTGCCCAGTATTGTCATCAGCGTCGCCGACAATCAGACGGCTTTGGCCGAAAACCTGGCCCGGAACGGCCGGATATTGTATCTTGGTGAAGCCTCGCAGGTAACTGAAGATGAAATTCTTAAGGCGGTGCAGTCGCTGCTGTATTTCCCCTGGTGGCATCATTCTTTGAGCCGGCGCAGCCGGGAGCTGGTAGATGGCCAAGGCTGCCGGCGCCTGAGCCGGATTCTTTTGCCGGAGAAAATAGATTTGCGCCCGGCAGAGGCAGAAGATTGTGATAAAATACATGCCTGGCGTAACGCTGAGATAACGCGCCTTTATTCTTTTTCCAACGAGGAAATTTCTCTGGCGGCGCACCGACAATGGTTCCGCAAAATTCTGGCCGATGAACTCTCGGTTCTGCTGGTGGGCGAGCGGGACGGTCAGCCGGTAGGAATTTTGCGTTATGATTTTTCCCCCGATATGAAAGCCAGGGTTTCCGTCTACCTGGCGCCCGGCTGCCATGGCCTGGGTTTGGGCAGCTCTTTGATCAGGACCGGGAGTTGCTGGATTCGGCAACGTTTCCCGTCCTGCAAAGCTATCCAGGCGGAGGTGTTGAAAGAAAATACGGCCGGGAGAAAAGCATTCCTTACGGCCGGATTTACTGAATATTACGGCGTTTTTCAGGAGGTGAAGGCCCTTGAATGATGATCAGGAGCTTTCCTGTCGGCTGAAAATTGCCGGGCGCGAAATCGGCCCGGCCGGGCCGCCTTTTATCATTGCCGAAATGTCGGGCAACCATAACCAGTCTCTGGAGCGGGCACTGAAGATTGTTGATAAAGCGGCGGAAGCCGGGGCTGACGCGCTTAAACTGCAGACCTATACCGCCGACAGTATGACCCTGGATTTACAGGAAAAAGAGTTTCTCATTTCCGATCCGCAAAGTTTATGGTACGGGCGCTCGCTTTACGATCTCTACCGGGAGGCCGCCACCCCATGGGCCTGGCATGAACCGATTTTCAAGCGATGCCGGGAATTGGGGCTTCTGTGCTTCAGTACGCCTTTTAATGCCGAGGCGGTCGCTTTTCTTGAAGATTTACAGGCCCCGGCATACAAGATCGCATCTTTTGAAAACATAGATCTTCCCTTGATCGAAAAAGTCGCTGCCACAGGAAAACCTCTGATTATGTCAACCGGTATGGCGACGCTCAGTGAACTTGATGAAGCGGTTCGTTGCGCCCGCAAATCAGGCTGCCGGGAGCTGGTTCTGCTGAAATGCACCAGCAGTTACCCGGCAAGCCCGGAAGATTCCAACCTGTTGACCATTCCTCATTTGCAAAAGATTTTTAATTGTCCGGTCGGCCTTTCCGATCACACCAGGGGTATAGGAGCGGCAATCGCCGCGGTTGCCCTGGGAGCGGTGATGGTGGAAAAACATTTCACCCTGAATCGGGAAGATGGCGGGGTTGACGCGGCGTTTTCACTGGAGCCTGCGGAACTGCGGCTTTTAGTCAGCGAAGCAAAGCAGGCCGGGAAGGCTCTGGGCCGGATTTCCTATGGGCCCACGGAAAAAGAACAAAAATCCCTGATATTTCGCCGTTCTCTCTATATCACTCGGGATATGGAAAAAGGCGAAATATTGAGCCCCCTGAATCTTAGGGCCATCAGGCCGGGATTGGGCTTGCCGCCCAAGTTTTACCAACAACTGTTGGGCAAAAAAATAAATCAGCCGGCCCAAAAAGGGACGCCGCTTTCCTGGGATTTACTGGGCTGAACCCGCCAAATTTTCAGTGCCCGCATTTTGCGTATGGCTGATAGAGCCCCGGCTCGATATTCCAGGAAATTTTCCGGTTGACAAGAAAATTATTGCGTCTGCGGCATCACTCCGAAACTATTCTTAATCTTTATGACAATGGGGTCGCGATTAATATAATATTTCTACTGTTTTAAACGCAAAACAGCCACCTGCAAATTAATGCAGGTGGCTGTTTTTATTACTGGTCGGGACGAGAGGATTTGAACCTCCGACCACCTGAACCCCATTCAGGTACATAACCTATTCACAGACACTCATAGACATCCATATTGACCAGCTAACATATTGAATATAATAGAGATATATATTCACAGTTGGTCATAGGATTTCACACCATGTTACCTCTAACCAAGGTCCAAACGGTGGCCCAAACGGTGGCGGTAATGGTGGCGGTAAAATCTAAAAAGCAATATCTTAGTAAAAATAAGCGAGGCCACAACATGAATGCCCCCGCCTATTCTCTATTTATCATTTCTTACCCCGCCCCCAAACCCTCTCGCCACCCCGATAAAGGCCATAACCCAGCCCCACACCAATAAAGGTAAGCGCTGAGGCTACACCTACTGCGACTATCTTAGCAGGACTGCCCTTTGCCTGTATCATTACTAATTTAGCGGCATCAGTTGCCACCCTGATCACATCACTCATTATTTCTCCCTGGTTTAAACTTGGTTTAGACTTAGTTTAGACTTAGTTTATTCTGGATATTCAAATATTAAATCCCCATAACAAACAACTTACTATTGACTTAGCTAAAACTCTTCAGGTTCCATCCTGACCACTCCGCCAAAAGGAGGATCAGGATATCCATAATCACAGGTGTTAACCCAAAGTACCGGGTAGTCTGGTATTTTATCAGGGTAGCGATCACAAGCAAGATCAGTTAGATAAACCAGGCAATTGATAGGTTTTTCGCAATCATTGACAAACTTGAAAGCAGGTCTAAAGTCAGTACCGCCACCTCCGAGCAGGTCTAAACTTACCGGTAAATCAGTATTACTTAGTTCGATGTGCCCTTGGACGATTGAGTCACAATAAACCACCATAATAGATACTTCCGGAAACTCTTCCAACATTGAAGTAATCTCCTTTTCTATTTGACCAAGCTGACTATCCGAAACCGATCCTGATGTATCTATGACTACAACAATATCACCCAGATCACGGGAGTAGAGCCCCGGCAAATAAACCCCTTGTGACAGGTAGCGAGGATTAGGCCGCAGCCAGGTATAATCATTACATACGGCCTTCTCCATAAATTCACGTAAGACATAGCGCCAATCAACTTTACAACTTAACGATTCCTGCACCATCCGGGCAAAGCCGTCAGCCGGTGCTTTCCCCATCGTTTCTGACAACGTCACAGCTTGAGATATAGCAATCTGCCATTTCTGTTCTTCCAGTTTAATCTCAGCTGGGGTTTTGTTTGAAGGCTGCCTGACTTCACCAAAAGTTTCCGACTTCTGACCATCTGGTAACCGACTGTAAATAGCCTCCGCACTCAAACCTGCATAGGATGGGTCAATAAGGGCTCTTGAAGGCAACATAAAGCCTGAACCTACCAATGACTGGTTGATGGCAAAGTCACCAGCAACATTCCATTTACGAGCTTTTCGAACGCCTATCCTGGTATGATGACACAGAGCCAAATGCATAACTTCGTGGGCGACCAAGCCAATCAGCTCAGGCATTGAAAGTTTCTTGATAAACTCTTCGTTAAAACCAAGCGAAACCCCGTCTGTCCAGGCGGTCTCACAGTCGTTGTCAATTACTGGATTAAGCCGCAAAGCCAGACAGCCGAAAAAGGGCTGATCCACCAACAAAGCAGTTCGAGCTTTGGCAATAAGATTCAAGGCACTCATGCCGCCACCTGCTGACCGGTTCCCATATAATTTTCCATAGTCTCAGTGATAGCCCGAGCCTGATAAGCGGTCTCTTCTCTGGCACTCTGGTTTTTCCGCAGATCATCAGCTTCGTAGTGACAAAGTTTCTGCTCTACGTCTTGGCAAAGCCTGGTTAAATCTTGGTCTTCGGCAACATTAAGCTTCGGTAAAAGCTTAGTCAATTCCTGGATATTACCGACCAGTGAGTTACGGAAAATGGCATCCTTCTCAACCAGCTTATCCGCCATCTTACTGACGACATCATAAAGCCTCTGCCAAAGATCACCCATAGCCTCAGCTTGAGATTTCCGAATCTGCTGTTCAATCTGGGTTCTGATATTCTCAACTTCATCTTGCGCCAAATCAACTCTGAAATCAGCAGCATCCGGTACCGGAGTGACTTCGGTAACAAAATTAAACTTATCCTGCAGACAATCTGCCGCCGGGTAATCTGCCGGGTTAAACATACCATTAAGCCTGGTTTTGGCAGCTTCAATGTAGCTGGGATAGACACCGATAAAATCATGCACAGCCTGACTAAATTGATGATTGAAATCCCGCATTTTCTCAGTATAGTCAAAATAGTTCTTTGCCGGCAGAAGTCGTTCATTGTTATCACCCCAAGGCAGGGTGTTGGCATAATGGAAGTTTCTTACAGCTCCGACAATCTTTTGAATCTTCTGCACCGCACCTTTAGCAATCAAGGCCTTGGAATAATACCCTGCAGTCTGCTCAGCCCCATAGAAATTATTAGTCTCTTTGGTTATCCGACTATCTTTTTTCCTGCCGCTCCATTGTGAAATACAAAGCTTCACGAGCATTGCTTTATCCTGAATCATTGTTATTCTCCTTATAATTTAATTTACATCAATACCGAAGCATTCCGGCTTGACCATTCGATAAAGGCTTTAGTCTCCTTAACTGATGGGTTATTACTGACACTATCGGTTACCAGCAGTACCGAGAATTCAACCGGCATACGCCTCGCGTATTTAACAATTGCGCTCATAGATGGTTTATCCGCTTTTTTCGCCAGAGCTCCTGAGAGAGCATATAATGTTGCTGGGTCTTCAGGAACGTCAACCGCATCGGGATGAACCAAGATTGCCAACGGGTCCGGCAGATGCTGGTAGACTTCCAGAAAAGCGATAAACTCACGGGCAAAGCCTTCTCCGGCAGCTCCGGTGAAAGCATCATAACAAAGCTCCTTTGAAACACCTGCCTGCATTAGCTTAGCGATATTATGAACAGTTCTTGGACATGGCGAATTGGTCATAGCGGTCGAAGCCTTGAAATCAAATAACAGGGCTGGTCTAAACCGGATAAAGCTGACAATTTCTGCCGGGAGCTGATTAGTGATTGCCCATCGGCAC
>WFRP01000025.1 GCA_015486505.1 Pseudomonadota bacterium
AATGTTCTGATAAGAGTACTTATTTGCGGGCCAAAAAGCCCTGTTTGGGTTGCGGGATATGTTCCCGCATTAGTACCTTACAGGTTATTTTCTGCACCAAAAAACAAGATTTAATAATCAGAAAATGTTCTGATAAGAGTACTTATTTGCGAGCAGCGGATTGCCCCCGGGTGCGGGCCGCAAAGGCCCGGTTTGGGTTGCGGGATCTGCTCCCGCATTGGTTAAATTAACTATCGTAACTATCTTGGTCCTTGATTTTTGCGCCGCCAGTCGGCAAGATTAGCCGCCAAAGCTCCATCTTCCTGCTCATCGTAGAGGCGGGCGACGAAGATGCCGTGGCGTAAACCGTTAATATCCTTATGACTCATCTCGCCGTACCAGGAACCGGTTTCCGCATCAACGCTGACCTTAGCCGTGTAGAGCAAGTAAAAGTTAAGGTAATTTTCGTCCACCGGGTCCGGCAGTACCGCCAGATAAAGCAGACCCGGTTTCTTACTGGGGACCACCGTGGTTTCGGCACTGGAAACATCGGGCGCGGGCGCGAAAGAGTCTTCCCGCGCCACCTGATCATCATTGACGGCGGCAAAATAGTCGACCAGATTAAAAGGATTTCTCGGTCTCCGCCCCGGCGGCAACAGCTTCTTAACTCCGGCAAAAGCCTGATTACCTGTATATTTAGACGATAATTTTAGATTTGTAAAGTCCAATTCCGGCAGATAGATGTCGGAATTAAGAAAATCCTTAGTTGTATAGTTAAGTATAGCCGGCTGGTTCCGGGCCTGGGTTTCAGCCCAGGTCATAATATTGGCGGCAATCTCACTGCCCGATTGCCGGACTTCGGCAAATTCGGCATCAATCCGGGCGCGCTGGGCCCGGGGCACGATTACCGCCACCAGCAGGCCGATAATCGCCATCACCAGCAGAAATTCAATCAGGGTAAAACCCGAAGCCCGGCGCTTGTTCCGAGCTCTCTTATCAGGTATATCGGCAACTTTTTCTATTACTTTAGTTTTCATTACATACCTCCGCCACCGACCGAAGATGATAATTGCGAAACCAGGTTGTAAAGCGGCAGGAGAATCCCCATCACCAGGGCCAGGGCCAGGCCGCCCATGGCAAAAAGCAAAAGCGGCTCAAGCATGGCCAGGGCCGTGCCGATCTTACGTTCGAGATCTTCACTGTAATATTCGGCGACCAGGTTCATCTGCTCCGGCAGGGTCCCGGACTCTTCGCCGACGGCAATCATGCGAATTGTCATCCGCGGGACATAATTACTTTCGCGCAGGGCGTCGGAGAAAAGGGAACCTTCGATAATTTTCGAGCGGGCCCGTTCCATGGTTTCCTGAAAAACCAGATTGTTGACCGAGATAAGCGACATTTTTATCCCGCGGATCAGATCTATCCCGGCATTGCTGATCAAGGCCATATAACGCATAAAGAAAGCCATCCGCATCTGAATAAACAACTTCCCGACCGGCGGCAGGTTCAATTCGAGCCAGTCGAGATAGCGCTTGGTCTCATCCCGGCTGCGCATAGCGATGATAATGACAACAAAGAGAACCAGACCCAGAGCGTACCAGAGACCGTTATCCTGAAATGACTGGGAAACGGCCATTATCACCTTGGTCACGGTCGGCAGCGGCACGTCAAACTGGGTCAGAAGTTCAAACAGGGGCGGAAAAACCTTGGCCAGAAAAACGTAGGCCGCCAGCAGCAGGGCCAGCAGAATAAAACAGGGATAGATCAGGGCTTTACGGACATTCCGGATCAGGGTGTCGATCTTTTTGTAATGCACCGCCATATCGGCTAAAGTCCGGTCAAGGTTACCGGACTGCTCGCCGATTTCAGCCAGACTGACAAAAAGTTTCGGGAAAGCCCCGCTTTTGGTCAGGGCCTGAGAGAAACTGTCGCCGCCCATAATATCCGAGACCACCCGTTTCAGGGCTTTGCGCAAAATCTTGTTGTCGCTGTCCAGACTGAGTTCATCGAGACTGCGAACCAGCGGCACCCCGGCTTTAAGCATTACCGCCAGGTTGTTGCTTAATTCAACCAGATCCCGCCGGCTTAAACTGCCGATCGAAAAATCTTCAAGTTTCCCGAGAAACTGCCGCAGTTTATCCTCACGGGCTTCAATTAAAAAGAGACCCTGACTCTGGAGACGGCTCGCCAGCTGCAGCTCATCCGTTGCCGTCTGGCGGCCTTTAATAATCGAGCCGTCCGCCTGGGCGGCTTTATAGGAAAATTCCGGCACTATTGCGTTACCCGCAAGATTTCATCAACGGTGGTCAGTCCGGATTTGGCCTGGTCGAGACCGTATTCCAGCATGGTGACCATCCCCTCAGCTAACGCCTGTTTCTTGATGGCGGCAATCGAGGCCTTGGTACTGATCAACTCGCCCAGACCCGCCCCGATGGTCATAATTTCATAAATTCCGAGACGGCCATGATAACCGGCCTCACTGCAGAGTTCACAACCGCGACCGCGATAGAGCGTAGTTTCGGGTTTAAGCCAGGCGGAAAGCCCTAAATTTTCAATCTCGGCGGTGTCCAGATGGTATTCCTCACGGCAGTTGGTACAAATCCTGCGAACCAGACGCTGGGCGATTACCGCTTTGAGACTGGAGGGCAAAAGGTAGGGTTCAACCCCTAAATCCAGGAGCCGGGCAATGGTTGAAGGGGCGTCATTGGTATGAATCGTCGATAGGACCAGATGCCCGGTCATCGCCGCCTGCAGCGCCATCTCCGTGGTTTCGAGATCACGGATCTCGCCGACCAGAATAATATCGGGGTCCTGACGCAGAAAATGGCGGATCGCCTGGGGAAAACTGAAATCTATTTTGGGGTTAACCTGAGACTGCTTGATCAGCGGCATCTGGTATTCAATCGGGTCTTCGATGGTTAAAACATTTTTTTCCAGCGAATTAACCAGGCGCAGCAGGGCATACAGGGTGGTGGTTTTACCGCTGCCGGTAGGCCCGGCCGCCAGGACAATCCCGAAAGGGAGGTTAATCAGACGTTCAACCCGGGCCCGCAGTTCAACTCCCATACCCAGCGATTCAAGCCCCTGGGCGACACTGGTTTTATCAAGGATACGCAAAACCGCATTTTCGCCGAAGTTGGTCGGAATCAGGGATGAACGGACATCAACCGAGCGGTTGGAAAAACTAAACTGGAGATTACCATCCTGGGGCAGGCGGTTTTCGGCAATATTCATCCCCGAAAGCACTTTAATCCGGGTAATCAGCGGAATATGCAGCTGCCGGGCCAGAACATACTCACTCCGCATAATCCCGTCAACCCGGAAACTGACCCGGGTCACCATCTCCTCGGGACTTAAATGAATATCCGTAGCCCGGTCGCGGATCGCCTTGATGAAGAAAAGCTCCAAAAGCCGGATCACCGGCGGATCAATTTCACCTTCGGCAATCCCGCCGCCGCTTAACGCGGCCTCAATATTGCGCTTGACTTCAGTATCAATCGCCGAGCCCAGGCCATATTGAAACTCAATCGTCTCCATAACCGATTCAAGATCGGCCGCGTAGATTTCAAGCGGCATGGGCACCGCCCGGCGCAGGGCGTCAATCGCGACAATATCACTGGGATTGTCCATCGCCACTTCCAGGTGATCCTCGACAATGGCAAAAGGCATCAGCCGGTAACGCTCGGCAAAACTTTTATCGACAAGTTTAACCGCCGCCGGTTCGACAAAGGTGGTTTTAAGATCAACATAGCTGAGATCATTGGAGATCGCCACCGCGCGGGCGAGATCCTTGCGGCTGACAATCCCCAGCCGCAGCAGAACATTCCCGAGCAGTTCTCCGGTACTGCGCTGTTCATTTAAAGCCAGTTCGATCTGCGGCTCGGTGGCCATCTGTTCATCGATTAAAACTTCACCTAAACGTCGCATAATTGATTACCTGTCCCGGTTACCTGTTTCGATTACAGCCATCCAACTTACTCCACATACGCCGAGAGCAGCCTGATCCGGTCGTGAATGCGCCGGGCCAGGTGCGGCTGCTGCTCCAGATAACGACTCTCCAGGGCCTGGTGATAGAGTTTAAGCGCCTCGGAATAATTTTCCGTCTGTTCACATAAAGAGGCATAGGCCAGCAGCGGCTTCAGCTTTTGCGCATTAATGGCCACCAGCCGGCGATAGCAGTTAATCGCCGCCGCCTTATCCCCGCGCCGCAGAGCCAGCCAGGCCAGATTATTAAGGGCGCTTTCGGCTCCGGCGTCAAGCTGTAAGGCTGAGCGGAACAGCTTTTGCGCGCTTTTATAATCCTCTTTTTTCAAGGCCATAAGCCCTTGATTGACGAGAACCCGGGCATCGTCAGGCCGGTTTGCCGCAGCCCGGTCCAGAAACGCTTCAGCCTTTTTAAGTTCATTGCGCCGCAGATGGATAACCGCCAGATCCAGCAAAGCATCCTGATGCCTGGGATCTAACTGCAGAACCTTCGTAAAATAGTAGGCGGCCCGGTTATTATTACCGGAATTCAGAGCCAAAACCCCGACTTGATAGAGATGATCGAGATCCTCCGGCTCCAGCGGCCGGGGCCCCCGGGCCCGCAATGAGCCGTCCGCTTGCGGCGCCCGCGCCGCGACCCGAACCAGCGGCGCGGCGGCCGGGTCGGTGTCTGTATCCATATCTATCGCGGCATCCGTATCCATGCCTGTATCTGTACCTGCCTGGTCTAAAGCCGGATTCATCCCGGCTGCGACCGGGCCCGGATTTTCAGCCGCTGCCGAAGTTGCCGTAGCGGCCGCAGCCACCGCAGTAGTTGTCGAAGCAGTGGCCGGAGTCGATGAAACCGCCGGATGAGCCGGCTTTCGGGTTTTACGACTCGCGGCCGGGCCCCGGGACGCTTGCGAAACGCGGTTTTCTTCCGCAACCCGGCCCTTTTCCACCACCCGGCCCGAAGTCGCCGCCGCGGCTTTGCTTAAATTTTGCCCGGCTTTGCCCGGGGTGGCTGCGGCCCGGGTTTGCGGCTTAACTTCGGTTCCGGTCGCTGTGGCAACCGGCGCGGCGGTCTGCCGCTTAACCCCGTCATTGCCGCTGCGGCCGGATTCGACCGCAGCCGCCGACTGCCGGTAATCAGGCGCCGACGCCGGCATAGTCATATAATAAGCGGCCCCGCCCAGCAGCAGCATAACAACCAATAAAATTACGGTTTTCGGGGAGACTTTTTTCTGCGGCTCCCCGAATGCGGCTCCGGGCGGCTTATTTTTCAGCACCGGCGGCACCTCAACCGCGGCATCATCCGCCCCGGCCCTGGCCGAACGGTTCTTTTTCAGGTAGTCGTTAATCAGACTCATTTTAATATCACTGTCGGGGTCAGCATCACCACCAGTTCGACCCGGGTATTGACATCTTTCTGGCGCTGAAAAAGGGTGCCGATCAGAGGAATATCACCGAGCATCGGCACCTGCGAACTGTTTTTCGAGTTAATCTCACTGATCAGACCGCCGATAATAATGGTTTTGCCGTCATCAACCCGAACAATCGTATCGGTCTGGCGGGTGTTAATGACCGGGACATCAAAAGTATTATTGTCATAACTGAAGGTCTTGTATTCGGATAATTCCGAAACCACCGGGACAATATGCAGGGTGATAACCCCCTCGGCATCAATCTGCGGCGTAATGCCTAAGGAAATCCCGGTGTTGGCGGTTACGACTTCGGGAACAATCACGGTCTGCTCGTCGGTGCTGCTCTGCGACTGCCATTGCAGATAGGGAATCTGCCGGCCGACGGTAATCACCGCCGACTGATTATTGACAACATTGATTCTGGGGGAAGAGAGGACCTTGACATCGCCCTGGGTCGCGAGCGCGTCCAGAACCCCGTCGAGAACATTTTTCCGGTTGGGATCGCCCTTATAGACCACATTAAGCCCGGTCGCGCCGCTGGCGAAGTTGGTGGCGACTGCTAACGTGCCGTTTTTAATAAAATCATGGGCGAGAAGGTTCCAGTCAATTCCATATTCGAAACCTTTACTCAGGGAAACCTGAATAATTTTCGCCTCGATTATAACCTGCCGCCGTAAAGCCTGCTGGAGCTGCTCCAGATAGTCTCCGATCAGCTTCAGATTTTTCCGGCGGTCATTAACCACAATCATACCGCCCATCGGGTTGATTTCAACCCGGCCGTCGGGCGAGAGGAGACAGCCCTGGCCGCCGGAGCCGCCGGTTAAGGCTTTATTTATGGTATCCCAGACCTGGAGATACTCGGTATTGGCTTCGGTCGAGATTTCGAAAGCGCCGTTGCCGGAATCACCGCCCGGACCGCTGTTCCCCCCCCCGGAATCATTGCCGCCACTGTCGCCGGAGTTGGAGACCAGGCTGTAATCGAAATGAAAAATCCGGGTGTTAAAGGCTTTGACCTTGAGGATATTACCCTCAATTGTATAAAAATCCTCACAGGAATCAAGAATCAGATCCAGGGCCTGGCGCAATGAGAGGTCATTAAATTCCACCGACACCGGATGGCCCCGGTCAACCCCTTTTTCGATAACCAGATTTAATCCGGCTTCACGGGCGAGACCGAAAAGCGTACCCTCCAGCGGCGCGCCCCGGGTTGACAGGGAGAACAGCATCTTTTCAAAAGGCAGTTCGCCGGCAACCGCGGCCTCCGGGGCCAGCTCGGCCAGGGGCGGCAGATGCTTGAGCGTTGCCTGCCGGCCGCTCGCCGGAAAGGCCCCGTACGGTATCCGCGGAAGCCCCGGGGATGAACTGCTCGCCGGTTGCGGCGGCGGGGTGGCGTTATAAAAACATCCCGACAGCAGCAAACTCAGAAAAAGGGTTGTGAGCCGGAAGATCACCGACCAAAATGTGCGACCGCTGCTAATGGAAACCACTCTGACTCTCCTTTCTGATGCGGGAACAGATCCCGCAACCCAACCGAGCCTTTTCGGCCCGCAAATAATGCCCTTCTAATCCTGGTTTTCTAAATCCTGATCTGCCAAATCATGTTTATCCAGCAAAGGTCCAATCTGCCGCAGCAATTCCTGAATCGCCTTTCGCTGTTTTTCCGGAGCCGCGGCCTGATCCGGCGCCGGTTTTTCCGGTTTCTCCTCGGGCACAGTCAAGGCCGCGGTCGTATAAACCCCGAGCGGCAATGTAACAGTTTTTTCAGCATCTTGCAAGGTAACACCGGTTTCAGAAATCAAAACAACCC
>WFRP01000026.1 GCA_015486505.1 Pseudomonadota bacterium
CCAAAAAACAAGATTTAATAATCAGAAAATGTTCTGATAAGAGTACTTATTTGTGGGCCGCAAGGCTCCGTTTGGGTTGCGGGTTTGTTCCCGCATTAGTGCCTTACAGGTTATTTTCTTGTTTTAAAACAAGAAAATGTTCTGATAAGAGCACTTATTTGCGCCCAACGGAAGTGCCCTTGGGGTGCGACCAGCGGAAGTGCCCTTGGGGTGCGGGCCGCAAGGCTCCGTTTGGGTCGCGGGATTTGTTCCCGCATTAGAATAACCTACGATTCGTTGAGGAAAATCCAACTGGAGAGATAGCGCTCACCGCTGTCGGGGAAGATGGCGACTATCAGTTTGCCGCGATTTTCGGGACGTTGGCCGATGCCAAGGGCGGCTAAAGCCGCCGCCGCCGAGGAGATGCCGATTAAAACCCCTTCACTTCGGGCCAGCTGCCGGGCCATCGCCGCCGCATCTTCAGAGGATATTTTAACAATTTCATCAATTATCTCAGTATTTAAAACTTCGGGAATAAAGCCCGCGCCAAGCCCCTGAATCCGGTGCGGCCCCGGCGTTTCTCCGGAGAGTACCGCTGATTCCTCCGGCTCAACCGCGAAAATCTTTATATCAGGATTTTTTTCCCGCAGACCTTCAGCACAACCGGTAATCGTGCCGCCGGTACCGACCCCGGCAACCAGAATATCAATTTTTCCTTCAGTATCTTCCCAGATTTCCTTAGCGGTTGTCCGCCGATGAATTTCGGGATTAGCCTTATTGGCAAACTGCTGCGGGATAAAACTGCCCGGGGTCTTTTCCTGCAACGCTTCAGCTTCGCTGATCGCCCCGTTCATCCCCGCAAATCCGGGAGTCAAGATCAATTCCGCGCCCAGAGTCCGCAACAGATTGCGGCGCTCAAGGCTCATAGTATCCGGCATCGTCAAAATCAGTCGATAACCGCGTTTAGCGGCAACGAAAGCTAAGCCGATACCGGTATTACCGCTGGTCGGCTCAATAATAACTCCGCCGGGCCGCAGATCTCCGGCGGCTTCCGCGGCATCAATCATCGCCACGGCAATCCGATCTTTCACACTCGATAACGGATTAAAATATTCCAGTTTGGCTACAATCTGCGCCCCGCTCTCAGCCGACAACGAAGCAATCTGCAAAAGCGGGGTATTGCCAACCAGATCGGTTAAACTCTCTGCGATCCTCATAATTTTCCTCGTCCTGTAGGTAAATGTTCGGCTTGACCGGATTGACACTTAAGTTACAGACAAAACCAGCGAACTTTGCTTCGCCTGCGCCCAGCGGAAGTGCCCTTGGGGTGCGCCCAGCGGAAGTGCCCTTGGGGTGCGCCCAACGGAAGTGCCCTTGGGGTACGGGCCAGTAACTTTCTTTTGGGTTGCGGGAGTCTGTTCCCGCATCAGGTTAACTGATTGATATTTACTGTTAAAATCATTATGCCCGCGGTTGCTTTTTCTTGACGTCTTGGCGGAAAACAAAAAAGCAGTTTTTGCGCAGAGGCTTAAGGGGAGATGAGAAAAAAGCGTACGTTACTTGTATATTTGTGACTGCGATAACGGTCTGGAATGCTTTTAACGACCGGGAATGATAATTCCTGAATTACCGCCGCCCATTTCTTTGCGGCGCTGTTCGAGCTGCATTTCTTTAATTTTCTCAACCATTTCAGCCAGAGCCTGGCGCATAGCATCGGGAAAAACTGTGAGAGCTTCTTCCAGATTGGCGGCCGCTAAAGGTGCCTGCAGCGGCAAGGGGCCGTCCGGCGACATCAGTTGAGTATTACCAACATAAATTGGTGACCGGCTGGCGTCATCACTACCGTCAAGTTTAATCGGAATCATAATTTTAATTGCGGCAACCTTCAAATCAGTAATGGTCTCTTCACGATAAAGATTGCTGCTGTCAGGTCGAAAATCGGTTTTCTCTTCATTGGCACTCATGTTATAAACTCCAAAAGTAAAATTGTTAGCAAAATTGTGCTATAGTCAGTATCAATCTGGATTCATCTGCGGTAAAAAATGATGGCGTCGTAAAAACTCTTCATCTGCTGCGTTACCCTCGCCGTGAGCGAAGCGAGGAAGTGCCCTTGGGGTGCATATGAAGTTTTTTACTTAACCATCGAGTTTTTGACTTCTAAGTAACGCTTTATAACTGCTTGAAATTATTAAAATTTTTAGGCACAATATATTGCGATTCTGAATACCTGCAAACACAATATATAGTGGTCGCAAAATATTTTCCGAAGTTTTTACGAGGGCATCAAAAATAAGCACGAACCCAAATTGACCAAAAAAACTACAAAACTTTAATTATTGACCGGCCAGCAGTTGTTATCACAGCTACCGGCCACTGTCCAGAAGACATTTATGCAGGACCATTTGAAAAACTGG
>WFRP01000027.1 GCA_015486505.1 Pseudomonadota bacterium
AAGTCCTCTTATCAGAACATTTTCTGATTATTAAATCTTGTTTTTTGGTGCAGAAAATAACCTGTAAGGTACTAATGCGGGAACTATCTCCGCAACCTAATCGGGCCTTTTTGGCCCGCACCCAGGGGCAATCCGATGGTCGCAAATAAGTCCTCTTATCAGAACATTTTCTTGTTTTTTCAAACCGAAAATAACCTGTAAGGTACTAATGAACATTTCCGCTCAGGACAAAACTCCTCACGTTTCGCGCAAGCGCATCTTTATCGGCCTGTTAGGGCTGATTTTTGCCCTGATTATGGTGTTCATTCTGGTCGGCGGCTGGGTTGCGACCATCGGCCTTAATCATCTGCACCCCGGCCTGACCCTGATCGCGCAGATAATTGCCGGAATCACTTTTATTTTTTTAAGCGGTATAATCTCCGTCCTGATCCTCTCGATAATATTTGAAAAAGAGCTTCCCTTCACCCATAAAATCCGCGGCCTCGGCATTAAACTTTTCCTGCCGCTGATGGAAATTCTGGGGCCCCGCTTAGGCATCTCCAAGGAGCGGGTGCGCAACTCCTTTATTGAAACCAATAACCGGCTTTTAATCTCCGGCCACCGCCACAAAATCCCGCCGGAACGGATACTGCTGCTCTTACCCCACTGCCTGCAGATGGCGGACTGCCAACGCCGGATCACCACCAGCATTGCAAACTGTAAACGCTGCGGCAAATGCAACATTGACAACTTGATCACCCTGGCCGAAAATTACAATATCCACATCGCCGTAGCCACCGGCGGCACCCTGGCGCGGAAAATCGTCCGCGATCACCGGCCCAGAATGATTATCGCGGTCGCCTGTGAACGGGATCTCACCAGCGGCATCCACGACACCTTTCCTATCCCGGTCTACGGCATCCTCAACCAGCGCCCGGAAGGTCCCTGCTGGAACACCCTGGTCGATACTATCGAAGTTAAAAAAGCTCTGCAGACATTCCTGCGAACAAAATAGCTTCCTTGTCAAAAAATCTTACCCTTATGCCGACGCCCCCTTTTTCTGCTGAAATAGATGCCATTTTGAATACTCTGGATCACGCCGGAGTAATCCAGGCCGACAACCTCCAGGGCTCAGCCGCGGCCCTGCTGCTTGCCGGCCTCGGAGAGCGCCGGCAGGGAGCCTACATCGTTATCTGTAATGATTTCCAGCAAAGTCAGGATCTCTGCCGGGACGTGGCCGCCTACCACAAAATTTTACACCCGAACCCGCGGGATTCAGCCCTTGAGCTCCTGACGCTGCCGCCGCTGCCGCGGCTTGCTTATCGCCAGACCCTGCGCAGCGGCCGCATTGAACGGGAAAGAATTGCCGCCCTGGCCCGCATCAAAAAACTTGAGAACTTTCTCTGCTTCACCACAATCACCGCCTACGGCGACCGTCTGCCCGATCCTGAACATTTTTTTGCGCGCTTTTTCCGGCTTGAGTGGGGGCAAACCATCGATCGGGAAAAACTTTTCCTTAGTCTTGATAAAGCCGGTTATGTCCGGGTTCCGGTAGTTGATGAGCCCGGAGATTACAGTGTTCGCGGCGGCGTAATCGATATTTTTTCACCGCTCCACCCCGAGCCGCGCCGCCTTGATTTCTTTGGTGATGAAATTGAATCGATCCGGGCTTTCGCGCCTTTAACCCAGCTCAGCCGCAAGGAGGAACTGGAATATATTGAAATCGGCCCGGCCCGGGAAGTGCTGCCGCCCGCGGATCTCAACCCGGCCAGAAAACGGATTCGCGAACGCTTTGTCAAACTTAATGATTCCGAAATTGTTCTGGCGGCCGCTTTAGCCGAGCTGGAACAGAGCCCGAACCGGCCCGGTTTTGAAAGCCTGCTCCCGGCCTTCAGTGATAAACAACACTCGCTGGCGGATTTTTTCCCGGCCCGGACCGCCGCGATTTTCATTGATACTTTCGCCTTAAAAGAACAGCTTGAAGATATCAGCCGGCAACTTGAAGAGGGTTACGAGCGCTGCCTGAGCGAAAAAAAACTGGCTTTCCCGCCGGAAGCTTACCTGCTCCCGCCGGAAAAAGCTCTGCGCGGGCCCACCGGCCGCGGCGCCCTTTTTATAAACCCGACCGCATTCCATAGCAAAACCGAACCCGGGCCCGGACAGGCCGAGCCTTTGTCCCTGTCCTTCTCCACCCGCGACAATCTTTTCATTCGCGACCGCATCAAACAGGCGGCGGCAAGCGACAGTGAAGGGCCGCTGCAGATTGCGACCAACCTGCTCAAGGAACAGCTTAATCAGGGCTACCGGATTTTTCTGGCCGGGCGTAATCAGACCACCTGCGAGCGGCTGAAAAACCTGCTCAGCGACTACGATCTGGCCCTGCGCTGGAATAGAGATTGCGCAGATATCCCCGCTGACGCAATCGCCCTGTCCGCCAACCGTTTAAGCCGGGGCGTCCTGCTCCCGGGCGAAAAAAAACTTTTTTTAAGCGATAGCGAACTTTTCGGCACCAGACCCAAAACCCGGGATCTTGCCGAAAACCGCCGCAAAAGTCAGGAAAGTTTCTTTGATGATTTTGCCGAAATCAAACTTAACGATCTGATCACCCACATTGAACACGGCATCGGCCGCTATAAAGGCTTAAAAACGATTACGATTGAGGGCATCGTCAACGAATATCTGATCCTGGAATATCAATCCGGGGATCTGCTCTATGTTCCGGTCGACTCTTTTGATCAACTCCATAAATATCACGGCAGCGGGGACCAGGCGACGGCCTTAAGCCGTCTCGGCGGCCCGCAGTGGGCGGCGGCGAAAGAGAAAACCCGCAAAGCGATTGATGATCTTCTGATTGAACTTTTAGACCTTTACGCTGAACGTGAGGTCATTAAAAGCCGGGCCTGCAGCGAGCCGGATCACTTTTTCCGCGAATTTGAGGCCGCCTTTGCCTACGAGGAAACCCCGGATCAAGTCCGGGTCATCAATGAAGTCATCAACGACTTAAATTCGGCCAAACCGATGGATCGTTTAGTCAGCGGTGATGTCGGCTTCGGTAAAACCGAGGTCGCGATGCGCGCGGTTTTCCTGACGGTTTTATCGGGCCGGCAGGCGGCCGTGATGGTGCCGACCACGGTTTTGGCGCAGCAGCATTTTCAGACATTCACCGAACGATTTGCCGGCTACCCGGTCAAGATCGCCGTTTTAAGCCGTTTCCGAACCACAACCCAGATCAAGGAAACCGCCGCCGGCCTCAGCAGCGGCGAAATTGATGTGGTTATCGGCACCCACCGTCTGCTGCAGAAGGATATTTCATTTAAGAATCTGGGCCTTTTGGTCCTGGACGAGGAGCATAAATTCGGCGTCCGCCACAAGGAAAAACTCAAAAATTTCAAACGCGGGCTTGATGTTCTCTCAATGAGCGCCACCCCGATTCCCCGCACCCTGCAGTTTTCGCTTTCGGGTATGCGCTCTTTAAGCGCGATCACAACCGCCCCCCGGGACCGGCTCGCGATCAGAACCTTCGTCGCCGCCTATGACGACCAGATCATTAAAGAGGCGATTACGAAGGAAATCGACCGCGGCGGCCAGATATTTTTTGTTCACAACAGTGTCGCGACCATCACCGCCCGGGCCGCCCGGCTCCAGGCCCTGCTCCCGGAGCTTAAAATCCGCATCGGCCACGGGCAGATGCGTGAGACTGAACTCGAAGAGGTTATGCTCGGTTTTGCCGAGCATAAATACGACCTTTTACTCTGTACAACCATCATCGAATCCGGCCTTGATATCCCCAACGCCAACACTATGATCGTTGAAAACGCGCAGAATTTCGGCCTCGCCCAGCTCTATCAGATGCGCGGCCGGATCGGCCGTTCACAACGCAAGGCCTACGCCTACCTGCTGGTCCCCGACCTGGAGAGTTTATCCCCTGATGCCAAGAAACGGCTGAACGCCCTGGCCGAGGCCAATACTCTGGGGGCCGGTTTCCGCATCGCTATGCAGGATCTGGAAATTCGCGGGGCCGGCAATATTCTGGGAAAAAAACAATCCGGCCGGATTTCAGCCGTCGGCTATGAACTTTATCAGGAGATGCTTAACGAGGCCATCAACAAGGCCCGGGGCAGCGACCTGAAAACCAGGGTGCCAGAACCGGAAGTCAAAGTCCGGCTCTCAGCCCATATCCCGCCGGGTTATCTGCCCGATCTGACCTTAAGGCTGCAGTTCTACAAAAAAATTGCGGCGGCCGCAGACGATCTGGAACTGGCCCGGCTTGAAGACGAACTCAGTGACCGCTGCGGCCTGCCGCCGCAGGAAGTCCTGAACCTGCTTCAGCTGAGAAGTCTGAAGCTGCTGCTTAAACGCTACCACGTCCGCGCCCTCGAAATGAGCCGTAAAACCATCAGTCTCAATTTAGATCCCGAGCACCCACCGCTAACCGAAACCGTAATGATGCTGCTGCAGCAGGAGCCCCATACCTATAAACTGACGAAAGAGCACTGGCTCAATGTCAGCGTCAGCCTGGGACCTGACGAACTCTATGCCTGGTGCGAAAAGCTGTTGCAAAAAATCTACTGAACTGATAGGGGGAGCGGCAATTTTATAAAACCCTAAATCAAGGAAGCAAAAAATGAAGAACTTTTTCACAAAATTGGCCCTCGCGAGCTCTCTTATCTCTTTAATCTGTATCTACGCGGCGCTGCCGGCGGCCGCCGCTGATCCGGTAGTCGCCGAGATCGGCAACGAAAAAATCACCTTGAGTCAGTTCAAGGAAGAGATCAAAAAACTGCCGCCCAACTTGAAACAGATGGCCGCCGACCCGAGAATGCAGAAAGAGTTTCTCGACCAGTTGGCAACCTCTCACCTGATCTACCAGATAGGGGTTAAACAGGGGGTTGACAAAGACCCCGCGGTTAAAAGCCAGATCGAAGACGCCAAGCGCAAAATTGTCCTCTCAACCCTGATCCAGCGCGAAATTGAAAGCCGTATCAAAGCGCCCACCGACAAGGAGATTGAGCAGTATTACCAGACCCACGCGGCTGAATTCAAACAGGCGAAACAGGTTCGCGCCCGGCACATTCTCGTAAAAGATGAAGCCTCCGCCAAAAAAATCGAGAAAAAACTGAAAGCGGGCGCCGACTTTGCGGCCCTGGCGAAAGAGTATTCAACCTGCCCGAGTTCGGCCAAAGGCGGGGATTTGGGTTTCTTCACCAAGGACCGGATGGTCAAGGAATTTGCCGATGTCGCTTTCAAACTCAAAAAAGGTGAGATCAGCGCCCCGGTAAAAACCAAATTCGGCTATCACATCATCCAGGTTACCGACACTAAAAAGGCCGGCAACAAGCCGCTGGCTGAAGTCAAGAGCAGTATCGCCAACAAACTGACTCAGGAACAGAAAAGCAAGGTTTTTCAGGAATATATCGACAGCCTGAAGAAAAAAACCAAGGTTGTTCTTCATCCTGAAGCCCTTGAAAAATAGTGGTGGGGCACTCAGACTTTACGACAACCCGGCTTGGGCGCGGCATTACCGCGCTCTGTCTGATTGCCGCGGTAATGCTGTCCGGCTGTTCACCGGCACAAAAGGTTGTCGCGACCATCGATGGTGAGAATATCACAATCGCGCAGCTTCGCGCCCGTATCAACTCCTATGACGACAGCAATCTGCCGGTAAATCCGGCTGCGCCGGGGCCGAAGACCGAACTTGCCACCGCCGAAGCCGCTCTCAACCAGCTTATCAATGAACGACTGCTGCTCATCGAGGCCCGGCGCTGCGGGTTTTTGCCGGACCAGCAAACAACTCCCGCGCAACGGGAAGAAGCCCGGCGCCGGATTTTGAGCGAACTCGGCAAAAATGTCGCTTTCCCCTCATACCGGGAAGCCCGGAATTATTACGAGAAAAACCGGAGCGAGTTTGCCACCGGGCCGCGTTACCAGATTGACCATCTGCTGATAAGCTCGGAAGATCAGGCCTGGAAGTTGAAAGCCAAACTCGATAAAGGTAAATTGAGTGTGGCTGAAGCCTGCCGCCTGCACACCGGCATTCAACCTGCGGACAAACTTCACGACCACTTGATTACCGGGGCGGAAATGCCCGACGAAATTGCCAAAATACTGCCCCGGTTAAAACCCCACCGGATCAGCCGGCCGATTGCAACGCCCTACGGTTATCATCTGATCCGGATCAATAAAAAGCTGCCGGCGGGAATTATCCCTTTTGCCGAGGTTGAAAACCAGATTAAAGATAAACTTTTTGCGGCAAGATTACAGAAAAACTATCAACACTGGCTGCGGCAGAGCCGCGAGCAGCACAGCATCAAGGTTTACCATCAGCACCTAGCCGCGTTTTTTTAGTACCTTACAGGTTATTTTCTGCACCAGAAAACAAGATTTAATAATCAGAAAATGTTCTGATAAGAGTACTTATTTGCGGGCCGCAGGGCTCCGTTTGGGTTGCGGGAGTCTGTTCCCGCATTAGTACCTTACAGGTTATTTTCTTGTTTTTTTCGACAGCTTTTTTCAACTGTAAAAACAAGAAAATGTTCTGATAAGAGTACTTATTTGCGACCATCGGAAGTGCCCTTGGGTGCGGGCCGCAAAGGCCCGATTGGGTTGCGGGAACTGTTCCCGCATTAGTACCTTACAGGTTATTTTCTGCACCAGAAAACAAGATTTAATAATCAGAAAATGTTCTGATAAGAGTACTTATTTGCGACCAGCGGATTGCCCCTGGGTACGGGCCGGTAACTTTCTTTTGGGTTGCGGGATTTGTCCCCGCATAGTTTTTTTCAGTTAAGAGAAAACCATGAAGAAAATTTTAACTCTGCTGCTGATTGTCGGTTTGAGTCTTCTCCCGCAGCCCGGCAGCGCCCGGATCACCGACCGGATTGTCGCCACCGTCGGCAACAAGATCATAACCTCCTGGAGCCTGCAGCAGGCGATCTCGGTTGAACATCAACCCGACGCGTTTAAGGCTCTCCCGCCGGCCGAGCAGAACCGTATCAAAAGAAAGAAACTCAATAAACTTATCGACGATCTTTTAATCACGGTAAAAGCCGGTTCGATGGGCATAAGTGTCGGGAAAGACAGTGTCGATGCCACGATTGCAAGGGTCTTGAAACAAAACCAGATGACTGAAGAGACCCTGAAACAGGCGCTGGCGAAACAGGGTTTAAGTTTTACGGCCTATCGCCACAAAATTGCCAGCGACCTGCTCCGGGCAAAATTTGTGTCAAAGGTAGTCAAAGCTAATATAATTATTACCAATCAGGAAATTCTTGACTACGCCAAAGCCCACAACCTCTTCAGCTCGGAGGAAAGCGTCACCCTGGCCCAGATCTTTATCCCCAATAATTCCGCCAATGCCGTCAATGGGGCCAAGAATAAAATCTGGAAAGAGATCCGCAAAAAGCTGGATAATGAAGAAAATTTCTATGCGGTGGCAAGTGAATTTTCCGAAGGCCCGGCAGCGCCCAAGGGCGGCCGCCTCGGAACCTTCAAAAAAGGAAGTCTGCTCAAGGAGATTGAAGCGGTAGCTTATAAACTGCCTTTGGGTGAGCCCAGTGATGTCATTAAAACCGCACTCGGTTATCACATGATTATGGTCAGCAACCGCACCGGCGCCAATGAGGAGAATTCATTGACCCCGAAAACTGAGGCAAAAATCAAGGAAAAGCTCTATAATGAAAAATTAAAGCAGGCCTTAAAAAAATTAAGTCAGGATCTACGCCGGGAGTACCCCGTCAAAATCATGTTGTAGGAAATTACGGGAAAATGCCGAACCACCCCGCCTGCCGGCAGTGCCGCCACTATTACACAACCTACGACCCGAAAAAGCCGTACGGCTGCCGGGCCTACGCTTTCAGATCCGGAGAAAATCCGGCCCAGGTCGTTTTCAGCTCCTCCGGCAAACCCTGCCTGATGTTTGCCGCGAAAGTCAAACCAAGCTCGAAATAACGGCTATGCCGCCGGCTTTTTTGTCACCAGAAAATCCTCCAGCATCAGATACTCAAGCTCACAGCCGTAAAACATATTCAGCGCATCTTCCGGTGAGCAGATCATCGGCTCGCCGCGACGATTTAAGGAGGTATTTAAAACAACCGGTATCCCGCGCAGTTTTGCCAGTTCTTCAAGCAGCGCGTAATAACGCGGGTTGGTTTCACGCTCGACAATCTGCGCCCGGGCCGTACCGTCCTCGTGCACGACTTCAGGGATTTTAGCTTTCCACTCTGCGGCAACCGTAAACGCAAATGTCATATAAGGCGCGGGATGATCCGTCTGCAGGATTTCCGCCGCGACCGTATCGAGCATACTCGGGCAGAAGGGCCGCCAGCGTTCACGATACTTAATCTGAGCATTAATCCGGTCGGCAACCCCCCGATGACTGGGATCACCCAGAATACTGCGACAGCCCAGGGCCCGGGGGCCAAACTCCATCCGCCCCTGAAACCAGGCTAAAGGATGGCCTTCAGCCAGAATCCGGGCCCCGGCGGCCGGAACATTTTCAATCTTCCGCCACTCAGGTTTTCCCGGGTGTTTTTCCAGAGCCGCCAAACATTGTTCATTGCTATAGGCGGGGCCCAGGTAAACATGTTTAAGTTTTTTAACCTTATCGCCGTGTTGACGGGCAACAAACGCGGCCGCGCCGATAGCGGTTCCGGCATCACTGGCCGCCGGCTGCACAAAAAGCTCCTTGATACAATCTAGTTCCAGCAGCCGTTGATTAAGTTTAACATTCAACGCCACCCCGCCGGCAAAACAGAGACGGCCGCTTTCCCGCAAGATATCACCGAGATAGTTTTCAACCAGTTGCAATGAGGTCTCTTCAAGCTGTTTCTGCAGAGCGGCGGCATAATCGATATAGGGATCGTCGATTTCATCGCCGGAGCGTTTGGGGCCGAGCCAGTCGATAAGTTTCGAGCTGAAATAATAACCCCGCTGCCGGTCTTTGTAACGCCGCAGGCCTACCACATTAACCAGATCGGTGTTAACCTTGAAGTTGCGGCCGTCACAGTCCCACAAACGCGAAAAATCATATTTATCCGGGTCGCCGTAAGGGGCCATGCCCATCACCTTGAATTCACCGTCGAGCATCTCAAAACCAAGATACTGGGTCAGCGCCCCGTAAACCCCGCCCAAAGAATCAGGGTCGTAAAATTCCTTGATTTTATGGATAACGCCGTTTTCGCCATAGCCGAAAAAGGTGGTCGCGTATTCACCTTTGCCGTCAATCCCCAGAATCGCGCATTTACCCGCGAAACCACTCAGATGATAAGCGCTGGCAGCGTGGGCCAGGTGATGTTCGACCGGCACAAATGGGGAACGCTGCGCATCAATTCCGAAATCCGCCATTAACTGTAAAATTCCCCGCCGGTTACGCCGGAAATGCCGGTTGCCGTTAAATAAGGCGTTCAGAGCCCGATCCGGGGCGTACCAGTAACGCTTGGCAAAATGGAGCCGGCCGGGATGGGTGCAACCGATTTCGGCAAAAGGAAAGGCCACATAATCGATCTTATCCGGTTTCACCTCAGCGAAATCAAGACAGAATCGGGTGGCGTGGTAAGGCCAGCGATTTTTAGCGTGTTTATCCCGCAGGAAGCGCTCTTCCTCGGCGGCGGCCACCAATTCGCCGTCAATAAAGAGGGCCGCCGAAGGATCATGGGTCAAAGAGCCGGAAAGACCTAAAACTATCATAATAATTAATTCCTTAAAGCCCGCATTTTTTAATGATATCAAGAAAAATATGCTCTATCTCCGGCCGGTCCTGCCAGTTGGCGAGCAAGCGCTGACAATCCCGCGTGATTGCTTTTTGGAACGCTGCGCCCGGTTTCGGCCAATAACGCATAGCGTCAAGGTCAATTAAGTAGAGTCTGCCGTCAGCCCCGCAGAGAAAATTGGTCGCCTTAAAATCACCGTGGCTTAAACCTGAGTCCCGCAATTGCCGCAACAGCTCACGAAACTGCTCCGCCCAGTGCCAAAGTTCGACCGCGGCAATATCCGGCCGCCGCAGACAGTCGTAAGCCAGGCTCCCGGCAACGTATTCACTGATAAAATAGGCAGTTGAACGTAAACCGCAAACCCTTTTCTCCAGCATTGCCACCGGTTTCGGGGTCGCAATCCGCAACCAGCATAAACGCTGCCCCATCTGCCAGGAGACTGCGGCCCGGCTCGGACGCAGGGAGCGGCGGCAGGCATGGGGCAGATTCTTGATATTGTAACGTTTGACTGCCAAATCCAGGCCACCGGCTCCAACCCGGACAACGGTCGCGCTGTTTCCGGCTTTAAGCACCGCACCGGAGGCCATTATGACATCCGGCTGTTTGAGTAAATCATCAAGGTTAGGGCTCTGATAAGCGCGATCATAGACAATATGGAAATTGTCGTGTTCAAAGCACCGAAAAGCGGTACAACTGCGTTGCGATTTGGCGACAAATTTTTCAATTTTATGACGGCGCTGCCCGGCAATCAAAGATTTAAGTTTGTCAACTTCACCCGCTGCCGGCGACCAACCGCGACAAGCACAGTAGCTCGACCAGAGAACGGTTAAAAAATCATCGATCCCCGGATGCGGCTCGGCCAGAAAAAGGGCCAGATTGGCAAGCCCGGCAGCGCGGCCCACTCTCGCGCCCGCAAGTTTATTCGTAACCGCATCACCATCAATTGTATAAACTTCTTCATTACTGAAAAGAAAGTTTCCCCAGTGAATATCGCTCTGTAGAAGGCCCGCTTCATGGTGTTCGGCAATCACCCCGACCACTCGTTCGAGCAGGCTCAGGCGCTCGTGATTCCCGGCCGGTTTTAACCAGAGTTCAACCAGGGTGGCCGCCGGTTCGATTTCGGCAAAGATTATCAGCGGCAGGGATTCCGGAAAAACCGAACCGGAAAAAAGCAGCTCCGGCGTCTTGATGCCGGCCGTAAGCAAAGCTTTGATCCCGGCAAGTTCACGCTTGAAATGACGCGCGGCCTTATGCGGATCAAGAAAGAGTTTGACCACCACCGCCCGCGTTCCCCACAAAGCCGCGCACACCATTCTTTTGCCGGGAATCAGGCGCAACAGCTTTTGACAAACAAGCAACTGCCGCCCGCCCGCTCCGGGCAAAGTGATGGAAAAAGGCAGTTGCAGATCAAATTGAGCCTGCCGCAGTGCCGCTGAATCAGCTGACCAACCGGAATTAACCATAACCTGGGCATTCTACTATCAAGTCACCCGATTTGGCAAATAAAATGATAGCTCTCTTGTGATTATAATATCGCAAACGTCGGTTCGGCGGGAAGGGAAAGGAGATTTTATCGGAGAATAAAAAAGCTGTCTACCACACCAATGACGCGTGAATCCAGCCCTGATCACCATCTTCATGTTCCACTTTAATCCAGCGCCCTTTACGTTTAAGAACTTTTAAGGGCACCTCACGATCAACAATGAAAAGGACCGGCTTTTTACTGCTCGGCCCGGATCTGACGTTGCAATTTTCTTTGGTAGTGATAACCGTCGCGGTTTTAACCAACAGCTTTTTGAAGACCCAGCCCCGATCACCTTCAAAATCTTTACACTCATACCAATTCCCCTTTTTCTTTAAAACGAGAAAAGGGTGATATTTAGTTACCTGCCAGGCTAACTTGCTTTTGGCATTTGGTTCAGTGCGCACATTGGCGAGCCCGACCTTGACCGACAGCCGTTCGGCCGCCTGCACGGCCGGGCTGCACAACATCATCAGAAACAGCCCCGACAACAAGAAAACCGTTATTACCTTTAATGAACTCTGTTTATTCGTTTCTCGCGTTACAGTTTTAATCATACTCTCTCATTTTCCTTGAAAAATACAAAAATCTCACCGTTAGCTACACCCGACTTTCCTGTAAGGCATACGCCAGTTTTTTCTGTAAATCATAGCGTTTGCCAATACTCAGACAGGCCTCGCACATCTCGACCATAGCATCCGGCAACAGCAGGGAAGCCGTTGATATTGTTGACAGGGTAGCCGCGACACTGCGCAGAATAATATCGAAATCATCCATATTCCGGATATCATCTTCAGCGTCAAGCTGTTGTCTGATCTGGGCGGCAATTTCCGTCATCTGCCGGGCGGCTTCCTTTAATTGCAGAGTTTTATCCATACGCTCCCACCTGAATCTGCAAACCGAATTTAATTACCCAAATGCGGGAACTAACCCGCAACCCAAACAGGGCTTTGTGGCCCGTACCCAGGGGCACTTCCGCTGGTTGCACCCCAAGGGCACTTCCGCTGGGCGCACCCCAAGGGCACTTCCGTTGGGCGCAAATAAGTACTCTTATCAGAACATTTTCTGATTATTAAATCTTGTTTTTTGGTGCAGAAAATAACCTGTAAGGTACTAATGCGGGAACAGACTCCCGCAACCCAATCGGAGCCCTGCGGCCCGTACCCAGGGGCACTTCCGCTGGTCGCAAATAAGTACTCTTATCAGAACATTTTCTGATTATTAAATCTTGTTTTTTGGTGCAGAAAATAACCTGTAAGGTACTAATGCGGGAACAAATCCCGCAACCCAAACGGAGCCTTACGGCCCGCAAATAAGTGCTCTTATCAGAACAT
>WFRP01000028.1 GCA_015486505.1 Pseudomonadota bacterium
AGGGTGAGCCGCCGCCCGATGAAATATAAATTAAACCGGGGAGTTACTTGCGGTCGGACTTTACCCGATTGTTCGGCGATTTCTTGCCAATTAAGTTATAAAAAAACGTGGTCTGTCCCCGTTTTTGACCCCTAAATCTGTGTTCATCTGCGTTCATCTGTGGTTTCTATTTTTGGCTGAACCACAGATGGACACGGATAGACACAGATAAAATTTTAATAATTTCAAGTAGTTACAAAGCGTTACTTAGAGGCGCCATTTTGGGTCCGAAATGGGGCTTTTAAGGCTATTTTTACACCTGTTTTGATACATATTTACTGCAATTTCAGATGGTTAGCATGGCCCGACCCCAGTTTCATCAGTTCCGGAGATTATAGCCGCGCAGCAGTAGCCAGAGGGCCCAGAATGAGCTTAGGAGGAAGAAAAGGAAACTTACGATCAGGCTGGTAGTGACGCTGATTTCTGAGATTCCGAGGCAGCTGTAGCGGAAACCGTCGACAAAGTAGAAAAAAGGGTTGAAATGTGAGGCCTTTTCCCAGAATAGGGGCAGGTCTTTAATTGAGAAAAAGACGCCGCTTAAAAATGAAAAAGGTACGATGACAAAGTTCTGAAAAGCCGAGATATGATCCCATTTATCGGCGATAATTGCTGAAACCAGGCCCAGAGCCCCGAGCGAACTCGAGCTTAAAACGGCAAAAACCAGGGCTGAAAGCGGGTGTTTTATCGGCACGAAAGTAAAACCGCAGGCCGCCAGCCAGACCCCGGCGCCGACCAGAATACCGCGAAAAACCGCGGCCCCGACAAAAGCTGCGTAGATCTCAAAATCTGAAATCGGCGCCAGAAGAACAAAAATCACATTGCCGTTCAGCCGTGATTGAAACAGGCTTGAAGAACTGTTGGCAAAAGCATTTTGCAGCATCGCCATAACTATCAGGCCCGGAATCAGGAAAGTCAGATAACCGACCCCGGGCAGCATCTGCCGACTGTTGGAAATCACCGAAGAAAAAATCAGAAGATAGAGCAGAACCGTAATCACCGGGGTCAGAATCGTCTGCACCGCCACTTTGAGAAAACGCCAGATTTCCCGGATCAGAAGGGTGTAAAAACCATAATAATTAGTCAAGGCTGTCACCTTTGCCGGTCAACTCACTGTAAACCTCGGTTAAACCGGGTTCGTGAATTTTCAAGTCGGAAAATTTGATCCCGGCCTGGGTCAGAGCCGCCAGAACCTCACCGATATGATCGGTTTCCCGATGCAGCCGCAGTAAAAGTTCACCGGCCGGGGCGGCAATCTGTTTTGCTTTAAGTTCTTCCGGGAGTTCAAGCCCGCTCTCCGGCAAGAGCTGCAGTTGTACCTGCCGCCAGCGGTAGCGGCTCAACAGCTCTTTTTTGCCGGCATTAACCACCAGCCGGCCCCGATCGAGAATGGCGATGGTTTCACACATATTTTCGGCCTCTTCGAGGTAGTGAGTCGTCAGGATGATGGTTTGTCCCTGAGCGTTAAGATCGCGCATAAACGTCCACAACTTGGCCCTTAACGCGACATCAACCCCGGCGGTCGGTTCGTCGAGAATCACCACCGGCGGCCGATGTACCAAAGCCTGAGCAATCAGAACCCGGCGTTTCATTCCCCCCGAAAGATGATTCATCGTGATATCGGCCTTATCCTCAAGCCCCAGGGTCGCGATAAGTTCATTTATCCAGGCCCGGTTTTTATTACCGAGGCCAAAATATCCAGACTGTAAACTCAGCATCTCCCGCACTGTAAAAAAAGGATCGTAGGCCAGTTCCTGCGGGACAACCCCGAGTTTGAAACGGGCCTGACGCCAGTCTTTAAGTACATCGTGGCCTAGAATCGCCGCCCGCCCGGAGCTTGCCCGGGTGAGACCGGCAAGGATATTAATAAGGGTTGATTTGCCGGCCCCGTTCGGCCCTAAAAGGGCGAAAAAAGAGCCCTCGGGGATCGTCAGGCTGATGTCGTTCAAGGCCGCTAATAAGCCGTAATTTTTACTTAAATTTTCAATTTCAAGCGCGTTCATAAGTTCTCGGATATCAATAACTACTTGACAAAAACATAAAGAATATAGTAGGTTTCCCTTTTGGCCCGCCATTTTTAAGTAGGGGAAAAAGTAGATGCCCAAAGATTGACGGGTATCAGCGGCGGCGCTGTAATAATTGCACTTTTTGGTTATAAGGAGAGATAACATGAACCGCAACAGACATCAAGAAACAACTGAGATCACCGAACTTATTCTCGATGCCGCGGCCAAAGCCCGGGCTGAGATCGGGGTTGTCGGCAAACAGGCCGCCACTGGTAAATCAGCCAAATGGCCGATCGACTGTACCATCGGCCCCGGCCTTGAAGGCGCCATCGCCTGCGAATCCAAGGTCGGCTATGTTAACGGCGGTGCCGGCCTGCTCTCCTATCGCGGCTATGATATTTTTGAGCTTTGCGCTTATTCGACCTACGAAGAGGTTTCCTACCTGCTGCTCCACGGCCATCTGCCGACCGCTGAGGCATTGCGGGATTATGAGCAAAAGCTGGCCAATTACCGGCATATGAATCAAACCCTGCGGCTTTTGATGAGTTTTCCGGTGGAAAAAATGAACGCGATGGCGGCCCTGCGTATGGGCACCATTTTTATGCGGCAGGAGTTCACCAGCCTTGACCATGAAGAAGCCAAGCCTGATCTTCTTGACGCGATCAGCGCCGATGAAGACTCAATTGCCATGGAAACCAAGCCGAGCGGCGAACGTCGGGCCATTTATGAATTCAAGAAGAAAAAAAGCCGCAAAAAAAGCAAGAAATCCAACCGTGATGACGCCAACGGGCTTGAAGCCTGTTACCATTTAATCGCCGGAGTACCAACAATCACAGCGGCAATTGCCCGGCTGCGGCAGGGAATGATGCCTTATGAACCTCTGAATGAATTAAGCCATGCCGGCAATATTTTTTATATGTTGAACGGAAGGCGGCCGACCCCGATTGAAGAACGGGTTCTGGATGTCGCCTTGATTCTGCATGCCGATCACGGTATGAATGCCAGCACATTCGCGTCAATGGTGGTCGCCTCGACGATGTCCGATATCTATTTTTCGGTCGGTTCCGGGATCGCGGCCTTAAACGGCCCGCTGCATGGCGGCGCCAACGAGCGGGTTCTCCACACCATCCGGGAAGTCGGCAGCCCGGAAAATGCCGGGGCCTGGGTTAAAGATTCCCTGGCTAAAAACGAGAAAATTCCCGGTTTTGGTCATCGGGTTTATAAAACCTACGACCCCCGGGCCCGAATTCTGGGGCCGCTGGCAAAATTTCAATGTTCCGGTTGTACCGACGAGATTCAAAATCTTATCAGTACCGCGGAAAAGGTTGAACAGGAGGTTATCAACTCACTTGCCCAGGAGAAAAAGATTTTTCCCAATGTTGATTACTATTCCGGGGTTGTCTACACCCGTTTAGGCATCGATCCGGCGATGTTCACCCCGCTTTTCGCGGTCAGCCGGGTCGCGGGCTGGACCGCCCGGGTTCTGGAATATATCCAGAAAAACCGGATTTTCCGCCCCCGGGCCTTATACACCGGAGCCTTCAATCGGGAATTTGTCGCAATCGATGAACGCTGAACCGGAAAGCCCGATAAATTCAAGTGTCCGCCGGGAACTGGAACTGCGTGAGCGCAAATTTCTGTCCGCTCACGCGGCTTTCAGTGACAATTCCCGCGGTCGGGTTCATCCGGAAGCGGAATGCTGTTATCGTATGGCCTTTCAGCATGACCGCGACCGCATTATTCACTCAAAAGCCTTTCGCCGCTTAAAATACAAGACCCAGGTATTTTTGACTCCGAGCGGCGATCATTACCGCACCCGTCTGACCCACACGCTTGAGGTTTCCCAGATCGCCCGGACTATTGCCAAGGCCCTGTATCTGAATGAGGATCTGACCGAGGCAATCGCTTTAGGCCACGATCTCGGGCATACCCCCTTCGGCCATGCCGGCGAGGCGGTTTTAAATCAGCTCCATCCCGAAGGCTTCAGCCATTTCAAACAGAGCCTTAGAGTCGTTGATATTCTCGAAAAAGACGGGGCCGGGCTCAACCTCAGTTTTGAGGTGCGGGACGGCATCGTCAAGCACTCCAAAGGCAAGGGCGAAATTTTTTCACAGGCTCTGGAGCATACGGCCGTTACCCTGGAAGGCCGGATTGTCCGTCTGGCCGACATTATCGCCTACGTCAACCACGATCTTGATGACGCCATCCGCGCGCACGCCATCGCGGCTGATGATATACCGAAATCCTGCCGCGAAATCCTGGGTGAAACCCATCCGCGGCGGATTAACACTATGGTAACCGACATTATCGACAGCAGCCGCCGGGAGCCCGGCACCCTGCGGATGTCACCTGAGATTCTGGAAGCTATGACAAATCTGCGCTCCTTTCTTTTTACCCGGGTTTACGAAAGCCCGATCGTCTATCGCGACTTCCGGAAAGCCAGCCGCCTCCTGCACGAGATCTACGCCTATTTCATAGAACACCCGCGGGAATTGAAAACCAAATATTATCCCGCCTACCTTCAGGATATAAGCCCGGAAGATAATCTGCGGGATTTCATCGCCAGTATGACCGATCGTTACGCTTTCTCACTTTATGAGAAACTTTTTTTACCACACCCCTGGAATATTAAGTGAATACACAAGAGACGACACCAAGTTCAGAAGAGAAAAACCCGGCCGACCTTCCGCCGCTTACCCGGTTTAATCAGCTTGACGAGGAAGAGAAATTTTTTCTTCAGATTACCGCGCTTTTAGACAGTGACACCCCGAGTAAAGAGCTTTTTCGCATCATTAAAGCCCTGGCCAAGTCCCCGGGCTGCCGCTACCGCTGGCGCCCGGAGCAGGCCGCCCGGCAGCATAATAAACTGTTACAGCTTGAATTGCTCGACCAGCACAACCGTTGTCATCCGGAAATCCTCGAGCAGGTTGCCCGCCGCCCCCTGGATAAACGGGCCTTGGAACTCTGTCGGCAACTGATCCGCTCATCTTTTATTGACAGCGATGCTCACGCCAACGCGACCTTCAGCAACCTGGAAAAAGCCCGGCGCGATTTTCGTCTGGCGCTCTTAAGTTTTGATTTTGAAAGCCTGCAGCAGGCCCTGCCGTTCTTTCACCAGAGCGCTTACGAGCCCAAAATCCGCCATCCCTATGCCGCCTTAACCCTTTATCCCTTCGATCGGGACTGGTTTTTAAAATTCCCGCTCTCTTTCCAGTTTGCGGCGCTTGATGATGCCATCACCCACTCGCTGGAGGATCTGCGGGCCACCCCGGAACTTGACAATTTCATCACCGAACATTTTCCCGCGGACCAGGCGGTAAACCGGCCTTTCATCCTGCTCTACAGCCATAAGCTGCTTTTAAGCGGCCGCTTAACCGAGCTTGAACAACTCTTCGAGCAGGCCGGCCCGCTTTTTAACGGAAGCGGCCTGAAAGGAGCAATCTCAACCTTAAAAGGCAATCTCGCCCGGGCCGCCGTCGATTTTGCCGCCGATCTTGAATTCGCCCGCAGCTTAAACCCCAATAAAGTTGCCTGTTTCGATGCCCCGATCGCCCTTTTCTATATTATCACTGCCGGCCATATCCAGACCGCGACCGACTGGAACAGTGTTGCCGTCTCGCTTAATGTCGGCGAACAGGAATTTGCCTACAACCCTTTCACGCACAGCCTTTTTCGTTTAGGCGAAACCCTTCTGCACTTTTTTCGCGGCAACAACAACGCGGCCCGCACCAGTTTTGAAAGCATTGAAAGCCGGCCCGAAATGTCGATTTTCACGATGCTTAACAACCTTATCTCCTACTGGCTCACCGGCAGTATCAGTGAAGATGAACGGCAAAAACTTGAAAACATCAAAGCGGCCGGCACTCAGCCCGACCTTTTCCCCTGGGTTGCTTTAGAGTGCGAGACCATGCTTTCTTTAAGCGCCGATAATCCGGTCGCGGCTCCCGAAACTTTAACCCTGGTCTCTGAGCCCGGACTCAAAGCCCTGACTCCGGTGATTAATTTTGAACCGGCCTGGCGCCGGACCCTGAATGCTATCCGCCAGGTTACCCCGAGCCGGAAACCTGAGCCGGCCGCTGACAACCCTGAATCCGGCAACCGCCTGGCCTGGTTTTTAGAGATTACGCCAATCAACACGCTCCACATCACTCCCAAAGTCCAGAGACGTAACCCTGACAACAGATGGACTAACGGCCGCAATCTTGCCTTTGAGAGAATCCGCAACGGCGATGAACTCCCCTGTTTTACCCGGCAGGACCGGCGTATCTGTCAGGCCATACGCAAATTATACAAAGATACCGATCTTAAAAGGGTACCATTTGACCAGTCTGAAATTTTTCAGGAGATGGTCGGCCACCCCCATCTTTTCCGCCACGACCGGCCCCGCTCCGCATTAGTCTTGAATCCCGGTGAAGTAGCGGTAATCATTCAACAGAATCCGGGAGCTGAACCGACATTTACAATCCGGCTCGAGCCCGATCTCAAAGAACGCGAATCTATGGTTGTCGCCGATTCGGAAAACCGCTTCACATTCTACCGCAACAGCCCCGAGCTTAACAATATTGCCCGGCTTCTCGGGGAAAACGGGCTGACCCTGCCGCTGGAAGCCCGGGACGATATTATCAATATGATCCGGGATCTGGCGGCGACTCTGCCGATTTATTCTGATATTGATCCGAAATTTGCTCCGGCGGCCGATGAATTCAACCCCGGCGCCGACCCCGGCCACAAAGTTGAGAGCGACAACAATCTTTACCTGCAGATATTTCCCAGCGGCGCAGGCCTGCAATTTGAGCTCAAGGTCAAACCTTTAGGCGCTGACGGGCCGATCCTGACCCCCGGCCGCGGCCCGGCGCATCTTATCGCGAACATAGCCGGCAAAACCCGCCCGGCAAAACGCGACCTTGCGCTTGAAACCGCGCGCGCCAAAAAACTACTGGCCGCCTGTCCCGCCTTCGACAAAAACAACCTGAATTTAAACTGGCAAATCGACAATCTTGAAGAGTGCCTCAACACCCTGGAAGAGATTCAAAGCCTGCAAAACGGCGCGGAAACCGATACGCCCTGCGCCTGGCTTGTCTGTGAATGGCCGGCCGGACAAAAAATCAGCCTGAAAAAGAAAGTTCAGGGCTCAGCCTTCAAACTCCGGGTTGAGTCGCAGCAGGAATGGTTCAAGGTTAAGGGTGAGCTTGAAATCGATGAAAATGAAGTTATCTCCTTAAAAGAGTTGCTCCAGCATAATCGAACGGGCACCGGCCGTTTTCTGAAACTCGCGGACGGCGAATTTATCAGTTTGACGGAGAAACTGCGCGAGCGCCTCCTGGAACTTAGCCTCTATCTCAATGATAATGATAAGGAAGAATCTCTGCTCCTGCACCGGGGGGTGATGGGCGGGGTCGCCAAAATTATGGAGAATTTCAGCCAGGTTCAATATGACCAACTCTGGCAGGAGCAGATGCGGCGTTTTCAAACCGCGGCCGATTTTACGCCCAAACTTCCGCCAAACTTGAAAACCGAGCTCAGGAGCTATCAGGTTGAAGGCTTCAACTGGCTTTCCCGACTGGCTTATCTAGGCTTTGGCGCCTGTCTGGCCGATGATATGGGCTTAGGCAAAACGGTTCAGACTTTAACCTTAATCCTGACCAGAGCTGAAGCGGGCCCGACCCTGGTGGTCGCCCCGACTTCGGTCTGCGGCAACTGGCAAAAAGAGTGCAAACGTTTTGCCCCGAGCTTAAACCCGATTCTTTTCGGCGGCCCGGAGCGCGCAAAAACTATTGCCGGGCTTAAGCCTTTCGATCTTTTGATCTGCAGTTACACCATGCTCCAGCAGGAGCAGCAGCTTATCGCCGGGCGGGAATGGGAAATTATAGTCCTCGATGAAGCCCAGGCGATTAAAAATATGAATACCAAGCGTTCCCAGGCGGCAATGAGCCTAAACGGCAAATTCCGCCTGATCACAACCGGCACGCCGCTGGAAAACCATCTCGGCGAACTCTGGAACCTGTTTAATTTTATCAACCCGGGACTTTTGGGCTCGCTGAAACAGTTCACCCAGCGTTTTGCCCTGCCGATAGAACACGGCAATGACGCCGGCGCCCGCGAGCATTTGCGAAAACTGATTCAGCCCTACATCCTGCGGCGCAAAAAAAGCCAGGTCTTAAAAGAGCTCCCGGAACGTACCGAAATCCTGCTCGAAGTAAAGATGAGTGAGGCCGAACGTAATTTTTACGAAGCCGTCAGACGGCAGGCGATTGAACGTCTCGAAGAGGCCAGCGACAAGAAAACCGGGGCGGCCAGTCCCTCAATTCAGGTTCTGGCCGAGCTCACCCGCCTGCGCCTGGCCGCCTGCAACCCCCGCCTGATTGCCCCCGACACCGAAATTGAGAGCGCCAAACTTGAACTTTTCGGCCGGGTTATCGACAATCTTTTAGGCGGCGGCCATCAGGCTCTGGTGTTCAGCCAGTTTGTCAAACACTTGAATCTTATCCGCGAATACCTTGACAACAAAAAAATCAGCTACCGCTATCTTGACGGTTCAACCCCGAAGGCGAAACGTGAAGATGAAATCAATGCCTTTCAGGAAGGCCAGGCGGATCTATTTCTGATCAGCCTGAAAGCCGGCGGCTTAGGGCTTAATCTAACTGCGGCCGATTATGTCCTCCACCTTGATCCCTGGTGGAACCCGGCGATCGAGGATCAGGCCTCGGACCGGGCCCACCGCATCGGCCAGACGCGGCCGGTTACGGTCTACCGCCTGATTACCAAGGCCTCAATCGAGGAGAAAATAGTCCGCCTGCATCAGGAAAAACGCAATCTCGCCGATCAGATTTTAACCGCCTCCGATCAAAGCGCCCGGTTCTCGACCAAAGAGCTGCTGCAGCTTATAAAAACCGGATAGTAACTATTCAGCCAAATTTTACCCCCCACCTTCTGGAGGGGGCGGGGGTGGTTTTTCGTAAGCGGTTGCGGAAACGATTTCGTTGTTTTTCGGAAGCGAGCGGGAGCCCATTAGTACCTTACAGGTTATTTTCGGTTTGAAAAAACAAGA
>WFRP01000029.1 GCA_015486505.1 Pseudomonadota bacterium
ACTTATTTGCGGGCCGAAAAGGCTCGATTTGGTTGCGGGATCTGTTCCCGCATTAGTTCCTCTCACGTTACTTGTATACACGTTACTTGTATACACATTACTTGTATATATGTGGCCGCGATAGCGGTCTGGGATGCTTTTTACGAGTTTGTCAAGTTATTATAACAGACAAACGCGATCAAGGCGGTAAAAAATAGACTAAAGCAAAGATTTTGTAAAGGAAATAGTCAAAACTATGGACCAAATAAGTCAGCTTGCCCAGATTGCGCTGTTTTTTCTTTTAATCATCGGCTCCGCCCTTTTTTCCGGCACCGAAACCGCGCTTTTCAGCCTGCGCCGGCACCGGCTGAAACATCTCGCGAAAAACCATCCCCGAGCCACCCGGGTCCTGGAAAAAATTCTTAAACAACCGCGCGAATTCATCAGCACAATCCTGGTCTGCAATAATTTTGTCAATGTTGCCGCTTCGGCGATTGCGACCCGGATATGCATCGATATCTGGGGTGACAGCGGAATGATTATCGCCACGGTAGCGGTTACCGCTATCCTTCTGGTCGGCGCGGAGATAACGCCTAAAACCTATGCCGCGGCCCACCCCGACAACATCAGTTTAAGAGCGGCGTTGCCGCTTAATTTTCTCATAAATTCATTAAAACCGATCAACCGCCTTCTGGCGCTCGTCGTCAACCTGCTGCTGGGAATAATGGGTATGCCGAAAAAAGCGCAGCCGCCGAGTTTATCGGATGAAGAAATTAAAAGTATCATTATTGCCGGCCGGCAGGAGGGCCTTCTTCGCAAAAGTGAAAGTTCAATGCTCACCAACATTCTGGATATCGACAAAACCCGGGCGCGCGGAGTTATGCAGCCCCGCTCCCAGATCAGCGCGCTGGCCTTAAACACCCCTTTAAAAAAAATCAATGAAATCATCAGAAAGAAAGGTTTCTCCCGCTATCCGGTCTACGATAAAGACCCGGAAAATATCATCGGCATCCTTCATATCAAAGACCTTTTCCGCCACTCCGGGAAAAAATTCAACCTGAAGGCACTGCTGCGGCCGGTTCACTTCTTCCCTGAAACCGCCACCCTGGACTACTTGCTGGAAGAGTTTCGCCGGCACCGGATAAGTTTGGCAATGGTGGTTGATGAGTATGGCGGGATTGAAGGGCTTTTAAGCCGGGACGACATCATCAGCGAGATTGTCGGCCACCTCGCTGATGAAACCGACCATAAAGCGCCGTCGGCAATCACAGCTCTGGATGAACACAGCTATATCGTTCCCGGCACTCTCTCTTTAAGAAGGCTGGAGCAGGAAATTCCGGAGCTTAATTTCCCGGAAGATTTATCCTATGATAATCTTGCCGGCCTGATTCTCGATAAACTCGGCGAGATTCCCAAACCCGGGTCAATTGTCAAACTGGATAAACTGGAACTTAAGGTGGAAAAGATCTCCCGTAATCGCATTATAAAAGTCAGAATTACCCGGCTCATTTAATCATCTGCCAATCATTGGAAAGATTACGATATAACCACAATTAAATCTTGACAATCTGACTGTTTAGGCGTATGCAAAAGCCGGCTTGCGCGACCGCGAGCTTTTTAGTACCTTACAGGTTATTTCTTGTTCAAAAAAACAAGAAATGTTCTGATAAGAGTACTTATTTGCGGGTCGCAAGGCCCCGTTTGGGTTGCGGGATCTGTTCCCGCATTAGTACCTTACAGGTTATTTTCTGTACCAAAAAACAAGATTTAACAGTCAGAAAATGTTCTGATAAGAGTACTTATTTGCGGGCTGAAAAGCCCTGTTTGGGTTGCGGGAGCTGTTCCCGCATTAGTACCTTACAGGTTATTTCTTGTTCAAAAAAACAAGAAATGTTCTGATAAGAGTACTTATTTGCGGGCCGAAAAGGGCCGTTTGGGTTGCGGAATATGTTCCCGCATTAGTACCTTACAGGTTATTTTCTGCACCAAAAAACAAGATTTAATAATCAGAAAATGTTCTGATAAGAGTACTTATTTGCGGGTCGCAAGGCCCCGTTTGGGTTGCGGGATCTGTTCCCGCATTAGTACCTTACAGGTTATTTCCTTACAGGTTATTTTCTGTACCAAAAAACAAGATTTAACAGTCAGAAAATGTTCTGATAAGAGTACTTATTTGCGACCATCGGATTGCCCCTGGGTGCGGGCTGAAAAGCCCTGTTTGGGTTGCGGGAG
>WFRP01000030.1 GCA_015486505.1 Pseudomonadota bacterium
ACTTATTTGCGACCAGAGGAAGTGCCCCTGGGTACGGGCTGAAAAGCCCTGTTTGGGTTGCGGGAGCTGTTCCCGCATCAGCATTGCAACTGTTTGAGCGTAGCGAGTTTTGCAAGGCGGGAGCAGCGAGCTTAAAGGAAAAACAGAAATCTTAACGCCTGGCGGAGAAAAGCCGCGCCCGACCCCGGATTCGGCTGAATAGTTACCGTCTTTTTTTATGTTCCAGCATTGTCGGCAGCCGTATATTTTTATATCAGTTCTTGACATTTGCTTACCGGATATGCACTATACATAAAAATATGGTTGCATAAACTGTTTTTGCGCAGCCTAACCTCTTTATTTATAAGGAAATAAAATGCTGAAACTTTTTCTCGCCTTTACCTTGCTTCCGGCTATAGAGATTTTTCTTTTTATCCGCCTGGGTGGTGCCATTGGTTTGTTTAATACTTTTATGGTGGTTATTCTGACCGGTATTATCGGGGCCGGGCTGGCCCGCTGGCAGGGGGCGGAGACGATGATCAGAATCCGTCAAAGTCTTGCCCGGGGCGAAACCCCGGCCGAGGAAATGCTGGATGCGGCCCTGATTTTTGTTGCCGGTATGGTGCTTTTGACCCCGGGATTTCTTACCGACACCATCGGCATACTCCTGCTCTGGCCCTTGACCCGCCGTCATTTCAAGATTTTTCTCCGGCGCAAATTCGACCAATGGATGGCTTCCGGTCAAATCAATATCGTCAGATACCGCTGACCGGAATTGCCAAGAGGGTTATTTCTGTTTTTTGCTTATTTTTTCCAGTTCCTTAATCAGGGTTTCGAGTGGTGGTCTCTGGTTGATGTCGTGGACGTCGATATAGCGGATTATCCCTTTTTTATCGATAACTATCAGGCATCTTTCACAGGTTCCGTTTGAGCGCAGGATGCCGTAACTCTGCGCGACCTTGCCGTGGGGCCAGAAATCGGAGAGGACTTCAAACCAGAGATGGTCGCCCATCTGCCCCGTCCAGGAGTACAGGGTCGGGATGTTGTCGACGGAGATACCTAAAAGGATGGCGTCATTTTTCTTGAATAAATCTTCAACGATAATGTATCCCGGCCACTGATCGGAACAGACCGGGGTCCAGGCGGCGGGGACGAAAGAGAGGACGACAATCTTTTTGCCGCGATAATCCTTGAGGCTAATGGTTTTGCCGGAGACCGCGGGCAGGCTGAAATCGGGGGCGGTATCACCGACCTTGACTTTGAGATTACTGTCAATCGGTTTTAAGGTTCCGGGGTCATAGATGCTTTCCCGGAAGTTTTCGGAAACGGCACAGATTCCCGGACGGCAAAACGCCAGGCTCACAAATAAGGTTACAAATAAAGTCAGGACGATAGAGGTGATTGGATAACGCATCAGTTTTCTCCTTTTGTCTGTGTTTTGATAAGCTTGATCAGTGTTTTTAAGAAAATTTCCGGACTGGAAAAGTCCCCGAGTTTTGTCAGCAGGATTTGATTTTTTTCGGCCCCACGGTTGGCAACCGCGATAAAAAAAGGGGTGCGCACCCGGCCGAGATGGTTATGGATAATGTAGTTTTCATCGGCAAAAAGCGGAAATTCTATATTGTATCTATGTTTGAAAATTCCGACTTCAAAAGCTGAATTGCCGACCCCGATACCGATCAGTTTAATTCGTCGCGATAGTTTCGGGTTGTTTTGCATCAGTTGAAAAAGCTGGTTGACAGCGGGGGCTTCGCGTTGACAGTAGGGACAGTACATACTGAAGATTTCAATCAGCAGGAGATCGCATTCAATCTGCGCGGGGCTGAAAGTTTTCGAAGCCGCGCCGCTTAATCCGAGATAACTGCGGGTCGATTCGTTCGTGGGCGTGGTCAAGCTTATCGGCGGCAGCTCAGCGCCGGCAGCCGGAGTTGTTTTCGCCGGAGTTATTTCCGGGGAAGGGGCCGGGGTAACGCCGGTACAGCCGGAAAACAGAAAAAACAGCGCCGCCGAAAAAATAATCAGGTAAATCAGCCGGTTTTTGTTCATGCCAGAACCCGGCAGCGGTTTTTGAGGACTCCGATACCTTCAATCTCGATTTCAATCAGATCATTATCCTGCATAAAGATCGGCGGTTCGCGAAACACGCCGACCCCGCTCGGGGTGCCGCTCATAATAATATCGCCGGCTTCCAGCGTGAAATGGCGGCTCAGATAGCTGACAAGTTCCGCGACCGGAAATATCATATTACAGGTGTTGCTCTGCTGCATGATTTGGCCGTTCAGGCGTGAGCGGATGGCAAGCGTCTGCGGCTCTTTAAGCTCATCAGAGGTGACAATCCAGGGGCCGAGCGGGCAGAAACTGTCCAGCGATTTACCGCGGACCCATTGTTTGTCGCCGAACTGGAGATCGCGGGCGCTGACATCGTTGCCGCAGGTATAGCCGAAAACCTTGCTTAAGGCGGTCTCCGGTTGGCAATTTACGGTCTTTTCGCCGATGACGACGGCTAATTCCGCTTCAAAATCAACTTTTTCAGTAATTTCAGCCGACCAGATGATGTCACTGTCCGGGCCGGTAACCGTGTTGGGGAATTTGGCGAAGATTAAAGGCTCCGTCGGTTTCTGAATCTTACCCTCGGCGGCATGGTCGGCATAGTTTAAGCCGATGGCGATGATCTTGCCCGGCCGGTTGACCGGGGCGGCAAGTTTTATGGAGTCAAGGGCCCGGCCTGAATCTGAGCTTGCCGGCGGCCGGCCGCCGGTAAGCCAGGCCTGAAAATCACCCTTGAAGGCCAGCGGGAAAATTTCATTTTCCTTCACTATTCCCAACTGAAGTTTGGCGTCGGCATTATCAGTATAAAATTGCGCAAGTTTCATTTTGCCTCTCCTGCAGCTTCGATTTTTTTTGATTCCTTCGACTTCATTCTTTTTGCCTTTTTTACGACGGCATGTCAATAAGCTTTTGCCAGAAAATCGTGGTTGTGGTACAAAAGAGAATCAAATCAACTGTTTTTTTTAAGGTGGTTACTATTTTTTTGTGCGAGGTTGACAGCGAATATGGCAGATATGAACAGCGGTAAATTATTACAGCGGATTATGGTTTTTCAGGAGCGCGGCAGCGGCGAGAAGAAGATTGCCGGGATTGAAGAGTACGCGCCGGGCCGTTTTGAGTTGGAAGTGGTTTCGATTGATGAGCCGCTGCCGGCAATGATTGACGAGCCTGAAGATTATCTTCCGGGTGAATTAAAAGCCGATCTGGTACTCGGTTTTCTGCGCCATCCCGATCTGGCGGCAGAGTTGCTTAAACGCTGCCGGGAGGCCGAAATCCCTTTTGTCGCTTCGGCAAAAAAATATCCGGCCGCAGCGCAACTGGCAACGCCGCCGATATGATGTTCCCTGCCCCGGCTGGTCTGGCTCGGAGAATATGGTGATCGGTTCGGCACTCCGGAATTGGCGGTTGTCGTTGAGAATGGTAAATTGAAATCAATCAAGGTCTTGCGTGGGGCCCCCTGCGGGGCGACCTGGCGGGCTCTGGAGAAATTGATCGGGCTAGATGTTGCCGAGGTCGCGACCCGTTACGGCCTTGATGTCCAGTTTCAGTGCAGCGCCGACCCGGCGGGCTGGGACCCGCTCTGGGGTAAGAGCCCGATTCATCTCGCAGCCGATATGCATTTTAAGGCTTTGGAGCGGGCCGTAAAAGATGCCCTGTCAACTGAAGGCGAAAGGTGAACAGCGTGGTCAGCAGTCAGCAGATTTTTTTTACGGCGCTTGCCAAAATTGCCCAACTTCTGGCCGGTGAGGGCGAGTTTCAGGAGACCATGCAGGCTATTCTGGTGCGTCTGGCGCGTTTAACTGGGATGAAGCGCGGTATGATTTCACTCTACCGGCGTGATCTTGAACAGATTCATGTTGATATTACTTATGGGATTCCCGATACTACGGAGCCGGTTTTCTATCGGCTGGGAGAAGGGATTACCGGGCGCGTGGTTGCCAGCGGCCGGCCGATCGCGATTCCGCGCATCGATCAGGATTCGCTTTTTCTCGATCGGGCCGGGGCCCGCAGTAAAATCGATCGGGCGACGCTGGCTTTTTTATGTGTGCCGATTAAATTTGCCGGGCAGGTGGTCGGCGCCCTGTCGGTCGACCGGGCCGCCAAAGGGGCCGATCTTGCCGGTGAGCTTGAATTTCTGGAAGTGGTTGCCAACCTTCTCGCTCCCCGCGTCCATGTGCGGCGGGTGCAGGAGGAAAATACCCGCCTGAAAGAGGCCATCGGCCGGCACGGCCCGATGGGTACCGTGGTTGGTAATGCCAATTCCATGCGCCGGGTCGCCGAGCAGATTGATCAGGTGGCCCAGACTCTGACGACGGTGTTAATTACCGGTGAAACCGGAACCGGCAAGGGGCTGGTCGCCAGTGAGATTCATTATCGGAGCCCGCGCCGCGATAAGCCGATGATTCGCCTTGATTGCGGCGCGATTCCGGAAAATCTGGTTGAAAGTGAGATCTTCGGCCATCAGAAAGGCGCTTTTACCGGTGCTATCGAAAACCGGATCGGTAAATTTGAACTGGCGCACGGCGGCACAATTTTTCTTGATGAAATCGGTGAACTGCCGCTCGCTTCCCAGGTCAAATTGTTGCGGGTTCTGGAAGAGCGTGAGTTTGAACGGGTCGGCGGCGGCAAAACCATCAAAAGCGATGCCCGGGTGGTGATTGCCACAAACCGCGATCTCGAAAAAGAGGTGGCCGCCGGCCGCTTCCGTTCGGATCTTTTTTATCGTTTGAGTGTGTTTCCGATTCACCTGCCGCCGCTGCGGGAACGCGGGGCCGATATTATTCTTTTAGCGGATTTCTTTGTCCAGAAACGCGGTGAAGAGATGGGTTGTAAAATCTCCCGGATCGACTCTTCGGCGATTGATATGCTGATCTCCTATCACTGGCCCGGCAATGTCCGCGAGCTGCAGAATGCTCTGGAGCGCGCCATGGTTCTGGCGACGGACGGGATTATCCACGGCTATCAGCTGCCGCCGTCCCTGCAGATGGCGGCTTCCGGTGATGAGAGTGACGCTGATGCGGCGGGAAGCGCCAATTTTCAGGCTATGGTCAAATCATACGAGACGACTTTGATTGTTGAAGCTTTGAAGAAAACCCGGGGCAACCAGACCAAAGCGGCAAAATTGCTGGGGACGACGAAACGGGTGATTCAGTATAAGGTTGCTCATCACGAGATTGACTATCGAAAGTATCGCGGGGTCAAGGTGTGACAGCGGCGCATTTTGAAGGTGGTTCTTGCGGGTCGTTGACCGGTTTTTTAGCGTAAGCCGCTTCCGTCTTTACGCGTGCGGCGGCTTTTAAGTATGATACAAAAATGTAGAATATATTGCGGCGATAGCTACAATTTTGTGTTATTGTATGTAAGTTGTTGAATAGTCAAATGTTTTTATTCGTTCGCTAGCTTTTTCAGACCTTTTACCGGTGGGCTTGCCGGAAATAGCGATACATTATTGTGTCGCTATTTCTGTTTTAAAGGTTTGTGATTTCTTTTGGAAAAGGAATGGGAAAGTAAGTTATGTTCAGTCCGGAACTTAAATTACAGAGTTTTCAGAGAAAATTACAGAGTTTTCAGAGAAAAATAATCGGGTTGGCACAGGCTCTGCAACATCTGCCGGAAAATTTGCGGGAAATAATGAAATTTAATGGAGATAATTATGCTAAATCGTAAAAATATCCGGATGAGAAGCTATGGCCGCTGGTTGATCGCGGCCGGGGCGGCAGCTTTACTGCCGGTGGCAAGCCTCTGGGCGGCCGAGAGTCAGCCCGCCGTTGATAGCGGCACGACCGCCTGGATGCTGACTTCAACCGCGCTGGTACTGTTGATGGTGCCGGGCCTGGCCATGTTTTACGGCGGCCTGGTGCGGACCAAGAATGTTTTAGGGACGATGATGCACAGTTTCGCCGCGATGGGGATTATCGGGGTCTTGTGGGTGGTGTTCGGCTATTCGATGTCTTTCGGTAAAAATGTTTTCGGCGGCTGGTGCGGCTGGAATCCGGACTATTTTATGTTGAAGGGGATTGATAACGTGATTCTTGCTGCCGGAGTTCCCGAATATGTGTTTGCCATGTTTCAGGGTAAATTCGCGATTATTACTCCGGCCCTGATTGCCGGGGCCTTTGCCGAACGGGTCAGTTTCCGCGGTTACTGTCTGTATATCGCCCTGTGGATGGTTGTGGTTTACTGCCCGCTTTGCCATTGGGTCTGGGCTGAGGACGGCTGGATCTTCAATCTCGGGGCCGGCGGCGCGATTGATTTTGCCGGGGGCACGGTTGTTCATATCTCGGCCGGGGTCAGCGGTCTGGTCGCGGCGCTGTATCTCGGTGCCCGCCGGGGTTATCCCAAGACCGCGATGCACCCCAATAATCTGGTTATGACATTGATGGGAGCCGGATTGTTATGGGTCGGCTGGTTCGGTTTTAATGCCGGCAGCGCCGTCTCCAGCGGCCTCGCTACGGCCCGGGCTTTGACCGTGACTCAGGTGGCGGCCGCCGCCGGAGCTACCGCCTGGCTGATTATTGAAGCGATTCATTTGGGTAAAGCCACAACTTTAGGGATTGTCAGCGGTATCCTCGCGGGTCTGGTGGTGATTACCCCGGCTGCCGGAGTGGTTAAGCCGGCCGGCGCGATTGCGATGGGAATGGCGGCTTCTTTGGTCTGTTATTTCGGTCTTACCCTGAAAGAGAGACTTGGTTACGATGACAGTCTTGATGCCTTTGGTATTCACGGGGTTGCCGGGATTCTCGGGGCCTTGATTCTGGTCTTTTTCATTCGTGACAGCTGGATGCATGACGCGGCCGCGAATGTCGGCGGCAGTTGGACTGTGATGCAGCAGTTTCTGATACAGTTCAAGGCGGTGGGGACGACAATTGTCTACACGGTGGTGACCAGCGGTATTCTGGTGGTTCTGGTTGATAAAGCCGTGGGCTTCAGACTTTCGGAAAGCGACGAAAAATCGGGGATGGATCACGCTCTGCACGGCGAGCATGGCTACGGACTGACAAACCTTAACTGATGGCGTCGCAAAAACTCTCCATCTGCTGCGTTCCCCTCGCCGTGAGCGAAGCGAGGAAGCGCCCTACAAACCCGCAACCCAAACGGAGCCTTGCGGCCCGCAAATAAGTACTTTTATCAGAACATTTTCTGATTATTAAATCTTGTTTTTTGGTGCAGAAAATGACCTGTAAGGTACTAATGCGGGAACAAATCCCGCAACCCAATCGAGCCTTTTCGGCCCGCAAATAAGTACTCTTATCAGAACATTTCTTGTTTTTTTGAACAAAAAATAACCTGTAAGGTACTAATGCGGGAACAAATCCCGCAACCCAAACAGGGCCTTGCGGCCCGCAAATAAGTGCTCTTATCAGAACATTTTCTTGTTTTAAAACAAGAAAATTACCTGTAAGGTACTAAAATGAGGATATAAATATGCAGCTTGTTACCGCAATTATTCAGCCGGATAAACTTGACGATGTCAGGGAAGCCCTGGTGGCGGCCGGGATCTCACGAATTACCACGAGCCGGGTCACCGGCCACGGCCAGCATCAGGATCAGCAGCACGCCAGCGAACGCCTTTATCGGGGGCAGAAAGTGATTCCGAATCTGATTCCCAAGGTGAGGATGGATATCGCCTGCAATGATGAATTTGTTGATGTCGCGATTGACGCAATTCTTAAATCGGCCAAACATGACGGCGGTCGGATTGGTGACGGCAAGATTTTTGTTACCGAATTAAAGCGCTGTATCCGCATTCGCACCGAAGAGAGCGGCGGCGCGGCGATCTGATAATTTTTATTTGACAGGAGGATGATTTAGATGGACAGTGTGAGTTATCAGGCCCTGTGTCAGAGCGCGGATGTGCTTTTTCTGATGCTCGGGGCGGTTATGATCTTTTCGATGCATGCCGGATTTGCCTTTCTTGAGGTCGGTTCGGTCCGCCATCAAAGCCAGGTTAATGCCTTGAACAAGATTATGTTCGAGTGGGCGACTTCAACGGTGGTCTATTTTGTAATCGGCTTTCCGATCGCTTACGGGATTCAAAGTTTTACATTCTGGCATGAAGCTGATGTCCTGGCCGCGAGCGGGCAGGTGACGATGGTGCGCTTTTTTCTGCTTTTAGGTTTTGCCGCCTGTATTCCGGCGATTATTTCCGGCGGGGTCGCGGAAAGGTCGAAGTTCTGGACCAATACCCTGGCCGGGGCGATCTTGGTCGGTTTAGCTTATCCGCTGTTTGAGGCTATGGTCTGGGGGCAGCTGCCGGTTTTCGGCGATAACTCCTGGCTTTCGGGCTGGGCCGGAAAACCCTTTCATGATTATGCGGGGTCGGTGGTTGTGCATTCTCTCGGCGGCTGGTTCGCCCTGCCGGCGGTTTTGCTGCTGGGGCCGCGGATGAAACGTTACACCTATTACGGAGACAGCGCCCCGATCAAGGTCAGCAGTATTCCCTTTCTGGCCCTGGGCAGCTGGATTCTCTGTGTCGGCTGGTTTGGTTTTAACGTTATGAGCGCCGGCAGCTTGAATGCGATTTCGTCGCTGGTGGCGATTAATTCACTGATGGCGATGGTCGGCGGCATTATTACCGGAATGTTGTGTTCTCACAACGACGCCGGTTTTACCCACAACGGGGCCCTGGCGGGCCTGGTTGCCGTTTGTGCCGGCAGTGATCTTTATCATCCGATCGGGGCGCTGGCCGTCGGCGGTATTGCCGGGGCGATCTTTGTTTTCGGTTATCAGTGGGTTACGGAACGTCTGAAAATCGATGACGTGCTCGGGGTCTGGCCCCTGCATGGACTCTGCGGTTCCTGGGGCGGTATCGCGGCCGGGATTTTCGGCTTGAAAGTTATGGGCGGCCGCGGCGGGATTTCATTTGTTTCCCAACTGGTCGGAACCGGCTCCGCCATTATCTATGCTTTTACCGTCAGCGCCCTGATCTACGGCGTGCTTAAAATGACAGTCGGTATTCGCCTGAGCCCGCAGGAGGAGATGCTGGGGCCGGATCTGGCGATTCATCATGTTGAATCACGGCCGGAAGAGGCTTTATAGAGATTAAGGAGATTTAAAGCAAATGAAGATGATTGAAGCAATTATCCAGCCGGATAAATTACAGATGGTAAAACAGGAGTTAAGAGAGATCGGGGTCAGTAAAATGACGGTTTTCCGGGTCAAAGGCTGCGGCCAGCAGATGGGTTATACCGAATCTTACCGCGGGCGCACCTTTGAGGTGAATCTTTTGCCCAAGGTGTGTATGCGGATCGCGGTTAATGACGGATTTGTGCAGGAAACCGTGGACGCGATTATTAAAGCCGCGCGGAGCGATACGATCGGCGACGGCAAGATTTTTGTGCTGCCGCTGGAGCAGTGTATCCGGATTCGTACCGGTGAGACCGGCGCTGACGCGATCGGCTGAATGCAGGTTATTTTCTTGATTATTTTTTCGGTCTGTGCTTTATAGCCGGGGATTAATAATCAAGGTTTAAGGTTTGAACCTGGATTTACATAAAAATATGGACAACAGTGATATGTACAAACAATTAACCAAAGGAGCTAGGAAATGACCAGAGAAGAGATTATTGAGATTGTTAAAGAGAAAAATGTTCGTTTTTTTCGTCTGCAATTTGTGGATATTTTCGGTATTATGAAAAATATCGCGATTCCGCTGAGCCAGCTTGAGAAGGCTCTGGACGGGAAAATGATGTTCGATGGTTCATCGATTGACGGTTTTGCCCGGATTCAGGAATCCGATATGTACCTGATTCCCGACTATGACACTTTTTGTGTGATGCCCTGGCGGAACAAGGAAGGGGTTTCGACCGCCAGAATTATTTGTGATGTCTATAAGCACGATGAAACTCCGTTTGCCGGTTGCCCCCGGGTTAATCTGAAACGGGTTATGGCTGAGGCCGCCGAGCAGGGTTTTACCATGAATGTCGGAACTGAATGTGAGTTTTTCCTTTTTGAGATGGATGAATACGGCCCGACCACGGTTACCCATGACAGTGCCGGTTATTTCAGCGTTGATGCTGAAGACGATGGTATTGAATGTCGTCGCGAAATCATCGAGACTCTGGAAAAAATGGGTTTTGAGATTGAAGCTTCACATCATGAAGTGGCTGAAGGCCAGCATGAAATTAATTTCAAATACGCGGACGCGGTTACCGCTGCCGATAACACTATAACCTTCAAATGGGTCGTTAAAACGATTGCCAAATCCTACGGTCTGCACGCGACCTTTATGCCGAAACCGGTTTTCGGCATTAACGGTTCCGGGATGCACACCAACCAGTCGCTCTTCGACCTGGATGGTAATAATGTTTTCTATGATGCCGATGGTGAACTGGGATTAAGTAAAACCGCCTATCATTATATTGCCGGAATCAACAAGAATGCCCGGGCATTTGCCGCGGTTACCAACCCGCTGGTTAACTCCTATAAACGCCTGGTACCCGGCTACGAAGCTCCGGTTTACGTTGCCTGGTCCGCCAGTAACCGTAGTGCCCTGATGCGGATTCCGGCCTCCCGCGGTCTCGGTACCCGGGTTGAGGTTCGCTGTCCGGACCCGACCTGTAACCCGTATCTTGCTTTCGCCATGATGCTCAATTGCGGTCTTGACGGTATCAAGAATAATCTCGAAACCCCGGCTCCGATTGATGTCAATATCTTTGATATGACTCCGGCTGAAAAAGAGGCTGCCGGAATCGACAGTATGCCGGCCTCACTTGAAGAAGCTCTGGATGCGATGGAAGCCAATCCGATTGCCCGGGCCACCTTAGGCGACCACATCTACGAAAAATATGTCTCCTATAAACGGGCCGAGTGGGATAAATACCGGATCGCGGTTACCGACTGGGAACTTGAAGAGTACCTGACCGTCTACTGATTTGCGACGCAGTGTTTTAAATTGCCACCGCAGGCTGAATTCCGTCCTGCGGTGGCTTTTTCAACTTCATTGCGGCAAAAAGAGATTGACAAGAATTCTTATCTCGACTAAAAATGCATCTCCCTGTCAGGAGTAAATTACCTGATCCGGCAGAGATCCGGGCCATTAGCTCAATTGGCAGAGCAACTGACTCTTAATCAGTAGGTTCTGGGTTCGATTCCCCGATGGCCCACCAATAAAATCAAAGGCTTAGTTAACATTTGTTAGCTAAGCCTTTTTTGCGTTTTGGGGTTTGTCCTACACTTTGTCTCAGTTCAAGGCTAAAATCTGCAGCCTAAAGAATAGAGTTTTTTATGCTTGGGTTGCGGTTGGAAAAGAGTTCTTTGGATTCAT
>WFRP01000031.1 GCA_015486505.1 Pseudomonadota bacterium
ACGGTTCCGGAAGAGGTTGAACTTAAATTTACCGACGACAACCTTGAAGAGATTGATTTTGACGAAACCCCGGATCTGGTGGTGATGTCGGTAATGCTCACCTGCCAGTTGCCCCGGGCGTTCACGATTGCCGACCATTTCCGGGCCCGGAAAATTCCGGTAATCTTCGGCGGCATTGCGACCATGCTTCATGCTGAAGAGGTGAAAGAGCACGCGGATTCGGTTTTCTTAGGCGAATCCGAGGGCCGCTACGCTGAAGTTATTGCCGATTTTAAGAATGGCAAACTGAAACCGGTTTACGACTACCTTAACAATCACCCGGATATCAATCTGGTCGGCCCGGCCCGGCGGGAGATCTTGAACCGGGAACTCTACAATTATCGCGGGGTGCAGATGCTGGATCTGGTCCACGCTTCGCGCGGCTGCAAATTCAACTGTTTTCCCTGCAGCACGGCCTACCTCGGCGGCCGCAAATTCCGGCCGCGGCCGGTGGCCCGGGTGATTGAGGAGATGGAGCAGATCCCCAACAACCGCCTTTTTATCGTCGATAACTCCTTGGCCCAGGATCGGGACTGGCTGATCGAACTCTTTACCGCGATGAAACCGTTGAAAAAAAAGTGGGTTTCCCACCCGATTTTGGATGATGAAGAGGTGGTCAGACTGGCAGCTGCAGCCGGCTGCTGGTATGTTTATCAGGCGATCATCGACACCTCGCCGGTAATTGCCGGACGCATTAAACGCTTAAAAGAACACGGAATCGGGGTTGAGGGCACCATTTTATTAGGCACTGACGATCAGGACGAAACCTATATTAAAAATCTGGTCGATTTTCTCCTCGGCATCAATCTTGATATCGCCGAGTTTACGATTCTGACCCCGTTTCCGCACACGCCGCTGCGGGCGCAACTGGAAAAAGAGCAGCGCATTTTAAATAATAACTGGATTGAATATACCACCGACAAGGTTGTCTTTCAGCCTAAACAGATGACCCCGGACAAACTGCAGGAACTTTTCCACTACGCCTGGGATTCGTTTTACGCTGACGGCGGTTATCAGATTAAAATGGGGGCGCTGTTTCAAAATGTGATCGCCCGGGAGATCGCCGACGGCACTTACCGGCGTTACAACCCGAAAAAATCGCGCAAATTCAAACGCGTCAAACCGGCGGCGCTATGAGTCGGGTACTCCTGATTTCAACCAACCGGGCGACGACACCCTATGTTGTCTATCCTCTGGGGATGGCGGTTATCGCCGGAGCTTTAACCGAAACCGGACACCGGGTTGAACAACTTGATCTGCTGGCCGGCGCCGCCGCTAAAGAGCGGCTGCCGCGGCTTATCAAAGAGTTTAAGCCCGAATTCATCTGTATATCGCTGCGCAATATCGATAATGTCGATTCGCTCAGCGGTGAAGCCGGCTGGTTTCTTGAGCAATCCAGAAGCACGGTTACTGAAATCCGGGCCCTGACCCAAGCCCCGCTGATTATCGGGGGCCCGGCTTTTTCCCTGATGCCGGAAGCGATTCTTGACTACCTCGGGGCGGATTACGGGGTTATCGGTGAAGGTGAAGCCGCCCTGCCGCAATTACTTGATGATATTGCCGCCGGAAGGCCGCCGCAAACCATCGTCAAAGGCAAAACCCCGCTTGCGGGAGAAAAGTTCGCAACCCCGCGATTTCAGCCGGAGCTTTTAGATTTTTACCAAAGCCGCAGCGGCATCGCCAATCTTCAGACCAAACGCGGCTGTCCGCACCGCTGCGGCTACTGCACCTATCCGCAGTTGGAAGGCCATACTTTCCGCCGCCGCCCGGCCGCCGCGGTGGCCGACGACATCGAACATCTGATTAAAACCTATGCCATCGAGACCCTCTTTTTTGTCGATTCGGTTTTCAACGATGATCAGGGACACCATCTTGAAATCGCTGAAGAGATTTTGCGCCGTTCGCTGAAAATCAGATGGAGCGCTTTTTTCCGGCCGGCCGGTTTAAGCGTAAACGATTTGCAGCTTATGCAACGCTCCGGCCTGTTCGCGGTCGAATCCGGCAGCGACGCCCTCACCGATACGACCCTCAAAGGACTCGGCAAGGGTTTTAAACTTGACGATATTTTCACAACTCACAATATCTGCCAAAAGCTCAAACTGCCGATTGCCCACTATCTAATCTTCGGCGGCCCGAATGAAACCCCGGAGACATTAGATGAGGGGATTAAAAATCTCGACCGGCTTGATAACGGTGTAATTTTTCTCTTCTCCGGCCTCAGAATTCTGCCCGGCACCCGGCTCGAAAAAACGGCCCTGAAAGAAGGTGTTTTAAAAGCCGAAACCTCTCTTTTACGGCCAATATACTACTTTTCCCCGGACATTGATTCCGAGTTGATGAACCGGGAGCTGCTTTACGCCTGCAAGGGCCGCCGCCAACGCCTTTTCCCGCCGGAAGAAGCCTTAAAACGTCTGCAGATTATGCAGCGTTTCGGTTTTAAAGGCCTGCTCTGGGATCAATTACTGCAGCAATCCTGACCCCGGCCCTTAAAGCAAACCTTTATTGTCGGTTTTCCCCTTGACAGATAATAAAACAAAATGTTACGAGTAAGAGCGATTGCAACTTCCTAACCCTCAAAGCGAACCGATAATTTTAAGGAGAACTTCATGAAATTCTTTAAAACCATGGCCCTGCTGTTAATTATTCCACTGACTCTTGTCGCCTGTAACGGTCTTGACAGCAAAAAAGATCTTGCCGCCTCACCGACGCTTGAACGTATCCTCAGCCGGGGCGAGTTGATTGTCGGTACCGCCGCTTCAATGCCGCCACTTAATATGACAACCAAAGACGGTGAAATAATCGGCATTGAGCCGGATATTGCAACTTTTATCGCCGGCGGCATGGGGGTCAAACTGACCCTTAAACCGATGGCTTTTCACGAGCTTCTGCCCGCGCTTGAGGCCGGTGAGATTGACATGGTAATGTCAAATATGACGATCACCGGCAAGCGTAATCTTAAAGTCGCTTTCGTCGGCCCCTATTTTATCTCCGGCAAATCAATTCTCACCAAGGATATCGCTTTCGCCACGATCGAGCACGGCTCAGACCTCAACAAACCTGAAGTCTCTCTCGCCGCGCTTAAAGGCTCAACCAGCCAGCAGGTCGTTGAAACCCTGCTGCCCAAAGCGAAACTGATAACGACCGACACCTACGATGAAGCCGTAAAACTGGTTATTGAGCGCAAGGTCAACGCTCTGGTCGCCGATTACCCGATCTGTCTGATCTCGACCTTTCGCTACCCGGAAGAAGAACTTTCAACCATGCTCAAACCTTTCACGTTTGAACCGATCGGCATTGCCGTCCCGGCCAATGACCCGCTCCTGGTCAACTGGCTGAATAATTTCCTGATCTCATTCAAAGGCAGTGGTGAGCTCAAAAGAGTTACCGACTACTGGCTTAACAATGACGAATGGGTTAAACGTCTGCCTGATATTAATTAAAGGGATAGATTTATGAATCCTGGAGAAACAAGTAACAGAATTGCCGTTGTTACCAACGATGCGCGAAGATTATCAATCTGGATTCTGTTACTGTTTCTCCTGTTTACGGCCGGGGGCTGTTCTTTCAGCCGACTGGAAAAGGATCTTGAAAACCAGAACAATATGGTGATAATCGGCGGTGAAGTCAGCTCTGAAACGGCGACGGCGGCGCCGATTATCATCTATTTGCTGACCAATGACCCGCTCCAGCCCCGGGTTGTCAACTATAAAGTCTTAAAAAAACCGGGCCGTTTCACTTTTCTTGCCGTCCCCGGCACCTATCGCGTTTTTGCCTACGTAGACCATAACCACGACCGCCGGCACCAGGATAACGAAAGAACCGGCAGTTCCGGACTGATTCCCGCCACCCAACCCGGCACCAGGATAAATAACCTGTCAATCATGCTGCCGAAGCAGGTCAACCGCAACCTGGTACACGAACTGGATCGGATCAAAAACAAAGTCAAAATCGATCTGGTTAATTACAAACTCCATACCGGCGAAATCACCACGCTTGCCGCCCCGTACTTCGCCAAAGAATTCGTGAGTATGGGGCTCTGGGAGCCGCTTAAATTTGTCGAAGAAGTTCCTTTCGGCATCTTCTTTATGGAGGAATACAGCCCCGCTAAAATTCCCGTACTCTTTGTCCACGGAGTCAGTGGTTCTCCCCGCTGTTTCAGCAGAATAATTGAAAATCTTGACCGGGAACATTTTCAGCCCTGGCTTGTCTATTATCCCTCGGGGGTCAAGATTGAAACGGTCGCCGAATACATTTTCCACCAGCTCAACGAACTTGATGTCCGCTATGACTACAACAAACTAGAGATTATAGCTCACAGCATGGGCGGACTTGTCTGCCGCTGCCTTGTAAATCAAATCAGCCGGGGAGAAAACGACTTTCAGGTTGAACGGATGATCACCATTTCCACACCATTTGCCGGACACAAGGCCGCCGCCCTGGGGCTCAAATACGCTCCGGCGGTAATCCCGGTCTGGAATGACGTTGCCCCCGGCAGTGATTTCCTCAACCAACTTTTTCAAAAACCATTGCCGGAAAATCTTTCCCATTACCTGCTTTTCAGTTTTGAAGGCAGCAGCCGTTTTACCGGCGACAACAATAATGACGGAGTTGTAACCATTGCCAGCGAACTCCGGCCCGAGGCTCAGGAAGAAGCGGTTTTAATTCGCGGTTTTCCTGAAAACCACACCAGCATTCTCAAAAGTCAATCAGTTATCACTTTAATCAATCAGATTTTAAACCACAAGCTTAAAAACGGCCGCAGATGGTAGCCAACATCGCAAATCCTGATCCCGAACCGGAGCTTGACTTAAATCAGTTAATGGCCTGCCCGGGCTGTGATCTGCTCCTCAAAAAAGTAGCGCCGGCCCCCGGTGAGAGAATCTACTGTCCGCGTTGTGATGAGGTTCTCCATACTTCCAAAAAAAATACGGTTGATAACAGCCTGGCTCTGAGCCTGACCGGGCTTCTGCTCTTTCCTTTCGCGATCTTTCTGCCGATTATGACCCTGGATACAATGGGCCTGAAAAATACCGGGACAATTTTCGACGGGGTCATCTCAACCTGGAATTCCGGTTACTTCTTTGTCGCCCTGATTCTGGCTCTGACCAGTATCATCTTCCCCTTAATCAAACTTCTGCTCCTGGCCTATATCAGCCTGAACCTTAAATTCAGTCGCGTTCCCCGCCACCTGCCGGCCCTGCTGCGAGCCTATATTCATCTTGATGAATGGGGTATGCTCGAGGTTTTTATGATCGGTATTCTGGTGACAATCATTAAAATGCACCATATGGCCAACATCCACTATGACATTGGATTTTTCTGTTTTATCGCGCTTATGGCCGCCGCCTTAGGCTCATCCATAACCCTCGACAAAGAGGAATTCTGGGTTGAGATTGAAAAGGGGAAGAAGTTTTAGAGATGTCTGCCTTAAACGCAACAATGACCGCCCGTGACGCGCGCCTGGCCCTCTGCCATGACTGTCGCAAACTGGTTCCCATTCCCCCGGAAACCGGGGCCGGGTTCTGCCCGCGTTGCGGCAGCAGCCTGCATTTCCGCAAACCTGAAAGTCTCAACCGGACCTGGGCTCTGGTACTTACGGCTTTAGTCCTCTCTTTCCCCGCCAATATCCTGCCGATTATGAAGGTCAGTTTTCTCGGAAATTCCAGCTCTTCGACCATTATGGACGGGATTATCTACTTTTTTCAGGAAGGTTCCTACGGTATCGGCCTGGTGATTTTAACCGCCAGCATCCTGGTGCCCTGTTTCAAAATTATCTGTATGCTCCTGATTCTGCTCTCAATCCATTTTCGCTGGCAGTCGTGGCTGCATCACAAAGCTATTTTATTTCGCATCATTGAATTCATCGGCCGCTGGTCAATGCTTGATATTTTTGTAATCTCGCTTTTGCAGGTTCTGGTAAATTTCACCAATATAACTACGATCAGTGCCGACTCGGCCGCTCCCTATTTTGCCGGAGTCGTTTTAAGCACTATGTTTGCGGCTATAACTTTTGATCCCCGACTGCTCTGGGACGCCGGGATATCAACCCGGCCACAACAATCAAGGTGATATATATGGAAACCCCGGTAGTAAAAAGCAGGAAAAAAGGGATCTCCCCGATCTGGATTTTGCCCATTGTCGCCCTTTTAATCGGCGGCGGGCTGCTCTATGACAGCTATAAAAATGCCGGGGTCAAGATTGTTGTCCATTTCCCTGATGCCGAGGGCATCGTCATCGGCAAAACCAATGTGATCTACAAGGGCATCTCTATCGGCGTCGTCCGCAACATTACCGTCGATCCCAATGTTGACGGTGTCTCTCTCCATATCGAGATAGAAAAGGTCGCCGCCGAGGGTCTGGTCAAGGATACCAAATTCTGGATTGTCAAACCTGAAGTCTCAGCCGGGGAAATCAGGGGGCTCGAAACCCTTTTGAGCGGCAGTTACATCGCCGTCCAGCGCGGAGTTTCAAGTAAATCATGTCACGAGTTTACCGGGCTTACGGAGCCACCGCCAATCCCTAAAGATGCTCCCGGACTGCACATTCGACTGACCGCCGACAGCCTCGAATCGATCCAACGCGGAACCAAACTCTACTACAAGAGCATCGAAGTCGGCTCAGTGCAGAACTACAAACTCAACGGCCCCGGTTCCGGGGTGATTATCGATGCCTACATTGAACCGCAATACAAACATCTGGTTAAAACCAAAACCCGTTTCTGGAATAGCAGCGGTATCAGTTTCAAGGGCGGGCTCTCCGGTTTTAAATTCAGAATGGAGAGTATGGCTTCATTGATCTACGGCGGTATCAGCCTCTATACGCCCAGTTACCAGATGTCCAGCCCCGTGGCCCGAAACAATCGCACCTTCCATCTCTACAAAGATTATGATGATGCTGAATTCGGCCTGAGTATGACCCTGCGTCTGCCCACCGCCCAGGGCATTCAGGCCGGGGTCACCAGGGTAATGTATCGCGGTTTTGAAGCCGGAATCGTCACCAGAATTGACTTTGACGAAGAAAAACACATTGTTACCGCCCACATAAGCATCGACCCCAAAGCTGAATTTCTGCTGCGTGAAGGAACCAGATTCTGGGTTGTGGAACCTGAAATTTCAATCAACCGCATCCGCAATCTCGACACCTTGATTAAAGGGGTATATATCGCCTTCGAACCGGGAGACGGCAGCTATAAAGATTTTTTTGATGTGCAAAAAGCCCCGTTTACCGACAAGATCCTGCCCGCGGGCAAAACCTTCACCATTACCACCGACAACTCCAGTTCGATTCAGATAGCGGCGCCGGTTCTCTATCGTAAATTAAAGGTTGGTGAGATAACCGATTTTCATCTGCGCGCCGACGGCAGCAAAATTCGGGGAGAAATTTTAATCTATAAGAAGTATGCCCATCTGGTCCGAACCAATTCCGTTTTCTGGAAGGTCGGCGGCATTAAAGTCAAAGCCGACCTTAATGGGGTAGATATTAAAACCGGCACCTTAGATACCCTGCTCGCCGGCGGCTTGAGTTTCACAAATCCACCGGAAAAGATCGGAGAACCAGCTGATGAATTACATAATTTTATCGTTTACAACAGTTACGATGAAGCGACCAGGCAGATTCCCGCCCTGCATAAACAGGGGGTAAGGGTTGTGCTTAAAGCCGACAGCGCCAAAGATTTCTCTGTCGGTTCACCAATTCTCTACAAATTTATTGAAGTCGGCAAAGTCACAGGCTTTGCTCTGGACAAGAGCGGCGCTAAAGTTCTGATTAATGTTTTCATTGCCAAAAAGTACGCCCATCTGCTGCGGCCGGACACCCTTTTCTATAACATCAGCAATATCCAGGTGCAAGGCGACCTTTCCGGGATCAAAATCAAGACCGGAACCCTGAAAAGTATGATAGACGGGGGGATTGCTTTCTTCAACCCGAACCCCGCCGGACCAAAAACGAATAAACCCGCGCCCGCGCGACCGGCAACCAACCTTGAATACATCCTTTATAAAGATTTAACCAGCGCTCAAAACATTGACAAACAAATTATCTCGATCAAATTCAGTCGGCCGGAGGGACTCAAAAAGGGGCTTAAGGTCCGCTATCACGGTATCGTTATCGGCAGTATTGCTGAATTGAATTTCAACCGTGAAATGGACGCGGTAATCTGCAGGGTCGCAATCAAAAAAAATGCGGTCAGGCTTTTCACCGACGATGCTTTAATCTGGCTCGTGAAACCTGAAATCAGCCTGGCCGGCATCAACAACCTCGATACCGTAATCAGCGGTCTCTATATTACCTTGCGACCCGGCACCGGCAAACCGGCAAGCCGTTTCACCGCCCTGAAGCAACCGCCGGCGCTTAATGTTATGGCAACCGGCCTCAATCTCATACTTGAAGCCAGGCGTTTAGGCTCACTCAAAAAAAATTCGCCGATCTATTACCGCCAGGTTGAGATCGGCCGGGTAACCGGCTCCGAGTTGGGCCCCGACGCGCAGAAAGTCTGGATTCATATCAATATCAAACCGCCTTACCAGCGCCTGGTTTACAGCAACAGCAAATTCTGGAACAGCAGCGGCATCCGTGTTAAAGCCGGGCTTTTTTCCGGCGTCAAGATCGCGACGGAATCGGTCGAGGCCCTGGTCGCCGGCGGGATCAGCATGGCCACCCCGGAAGCTGATGAAATGGGTGAAAAAGCCCACAGCGGCCAACACTTCAAACTCCACGATGAAGTCCAGGAAAACTGGAGTAAATGGTGCCCGAAAATTAATCTGAGATGATAATGAAATTGACTTGCGAAAGATACAAACCGGGCCCGGCAAATACCCATAAGTCAAGCCTGACCCCAAATCCGACAAATTTGACCCCAAATTCAAATTGGTTGCTGGTGATATTTTTCACCGGCAGTCTGCTCCTTATTTTATTGCCGGGCCGGGTTTATGCCCAGGATAATTACTCGCTGGCGGCCTGCCTTGAGGCCTCGCTGAAAAGTCATCCCCGACTTCAGGTCCAGCATTTTCAAACAGTTAAAGCAATGGAATTGGGCAAGGCCGCTAAAACCGAGTTTCTCCCGAAACTCGGCGCCGGATATTCTTATATGTACAGAGATAAAATTAACTCATATGACATTGATGGTACAAGTTTTCCGGCCAACACTCACGATGTCTATAACCTCGATATCACCATAACCCAGCCCCTCTTTACCGGATTCAGTATTATTGAGAAATACCGTTTGGCTCAGCTCGGCATTAAACAGGCCCGGGCCGAAGAGGAACTCGCGCGCCTGGAAATAATCTACGAAACGGTGGCGGCTTACTTTAACTATCTGAAACAGATCAAATTTGCTGAAACCGCGGCCCGAATGGTCGAACGTCTCAAAGCCCAGGCCCGGGATTCACAACTTTTTTACGACAATGAACTGATCCCTTTAAATGAGCTGCTTTACTCCAAAGTCAAGCTCAGTCAGGCCCGGCAGCAGCGGCGCCGGGTTGCAACCCGGCTCAAACTCGCCCGCGCCCAACTGGCGACAATCATGCAGCTTGACCGGGACAGCGAGTTCACGGTGGTCGATGAACCGAACCAGAAACTGCCGGAAATCTCGCTGGAAACGGCCACAACCATGGCCCTTGAGAAAAGACCGGAGCTCCTTATCTCCAACTACGCCATCGCTTCAGCCGGACACCAGGTAAAGCTCGCCCGGAGCGAATACTATCCCGATCTGGCTTTAACCGCCAACTATCACCGGATGGGCGATAAATTTGATGTCAATGGCGATGATATCACCTCAACCCCATACAACACTACAGTTATGGTCGGCGCCACCTGGAAACTCTGGGAATGGGGCCGCAGCAATCATCTGGTTAAAAGCGCTGAAGCCGAAATGGAAAGCGCCCGCCGGCAGCTCAAGGAAGTGGCCGACGAAATTGCGCTGGAGGTTAAAACCAATTTTGAAAACGCGATGACCTCCTACAACAACATTGCCACTGCCGCCAAAGAGGTTGAACTCGGCAAGGAAAACTTTCGGGTCACCAAACTGAGATTTCAAAGCCAGCTCAGTACCGCCACCGAGGTTCTCGATTCTCAGGCCGCCCTGACCGAAGCCGAAGCCGGTTATTATAACGCTCTCTACGAATTTAATATCCAGCTTGCCGCCCTGGCCCGCTCCGTCGGCGTCGACAGCTGGCGCAAAATCAACCCAGCCGCCCCGAAATAATATCCGCTCCGCCCTTAAAAAAACTCTTTTAATTTTGTTTTCAATAACGTATAATCCCGATCGGTAAAAAACCGGACTCTTTCTTATCTCCACAATAAGTGCAGCCGCAACGGAAACAACTTGCAATCTCAAAGTTCAGGGAGAAAATATTATGAAAAGAACTCAGCATCTCACATTGATTTTAAGCGCGATGATTTTTCTCTGCGCCCCGATGTTCGCCGGCTGCGGAACCCCCCAGTCGGGACAGGTCTACTCTTCCAGCCAGGCGCAGAGATCCCTGACCGTCTATTACGGCACCATCCTTGAAATGCGTCCGGTGACGATTCAGGATAAACCTTCCGGGGTCGGCGCGATAATCGGCGGGGTTGCCGGCGGGGTTGTCGGCAGTACAATCGGCTCCGGCAGCGGACAAACTCTGGCTACCGTCGGCGGCGCTCTGGCCGGTTTGGCGGCCGGGAACGCGATTGAAAGAAAAGCCGGAACCAAACCCGCAATCGAGTTCACCGTCGAACTTGACGGCGGCCGCACGATTGCAGTGGTTCAGGAAGACGGGGCCGAGTTACGGGTCGGCGACCGGGTCAGGGCGCTCCAGAGCGGCGATGGAACCTGGCGGATACGTCCGTAATTTATTAATGGTCTCTTCTTGTTTCTGCCATGGAAGTAGCTCCGACAACCTGAATTCGGCCTTTTCGGCCCGCGAATAAATGATCTGCAAGGCCCGGAATATTTATTTATGGTCACTCTTTTTCCTTCTCCTGGTACAGTTTCCGGCAGGAGCGCAAGTGATCACTCTCGCGAACGGGGATCAACTTTCGGGCAGGGTTAAAAGCGAAACCGCGACCGAGTTGGTTCTGCATCATGCCGTGCTCGGTGATATAACCATACCGAAAAAACAGATAATCAAGCACCCGGCAACCGGGAAAAAGATGAGCGCCAAAGCCCGGGAGACCGTCCCAAAAGAGAGCGCTCAGACCGCGATTTCTACGGTTGCCAAACCGAAAAAGTCTTCCGAAAAACAGCCGGGGCTCTTCGGGACAAACTTTTTAAGGGGCTGGAAACGGCGGCTGGCACTGGGGTTTAACGGTGAAAGCGGCAACGATGTCAATACGGAATTAAGCCTTGCTTTTGATACCTCATTTAAGAATAAGGCCCATCGTTTCAATCTGAACTCCGCCTACTATTATGAGACCGAAGACCACGAGAAAGACACCAGCAAAGGCCATATCAACATCGTCAGGGACTGGCTCCTGCCGGAAACGGAATGGTTTTATTACGCCTATTTTCGTTACGAACAGGACTCATTCATGTCCTGGAAACAACGGGTATCACTCTCCGGCGGCCCCGGCTATGATTTTTTAAAGGAAAAAAATCTCACATTAAGCGGCCGCGTCGGGCTCGGCTGCAGCCGGAGCTTCGGTTCTGAGAATGAGTTTGATGTTGAAGGCCAACTCGGCTTTGAATGGCTCTGGAAACCGGAAAAATCAAAAAAACAAATCCTCTCCTACCAGGTGATTGTCTACCCGATTATTAACAACCTGGGTGAATACCGCACCTGGATGGAAGGCAAATGGCGCTTTGACCTGGATCTTTTCGACAGCCTGGGTTTCGAATTCGGCTTTGAACATGAATACGAAAGCCGGAAGGACAAAATCCTTGATCATGAAAAGTATTATGATCTTATGTATTTCGGCCGTTTCGGTCTTGATTTTTAATGACTGACTTAAAAAAAGGTGATCAAAATGTTTCGCATTTTTCGGGCTAAAATCGGCAGAATCCTGTTACCAACCGTAATTTTTCTCTCCTGGCTGCTCCTGCAGGGCTGTGCGGCCGGGCCGCAGGCGCCGACCAAAATTACGGTGGGCGCAACCGAGGTCATCCGCGTTGTTGATGTGCAGATGGACTTTTTAACCCGGATTGATACCGGCGCCCGCACGACTTCTATTAACGCCCTTGATCTTGAAATTGAAAACCCGGCGGCCAAAAAAAGGGATAACATCGGCAAAAAGATAGCAGTCACCCTGGTTAACGGTAAAGGCGAAAAGAAACGCCTGCAGACAACCATAGTCGATGCCCTGCAGGTCCGCAATGCTCAGGGAGTCGAAGTTCGTTATATGATCCCTCTGACCCTGCGCTGGCACGGAATCGACAAGACCATAAAGGTCAATCTTCGCGACCGCAGCGCTATGACCTACAAGCTTCTCATCGGCCGCGACTGGCTGAGTAAAGATTTTATCGTCGATGTCGACATCAACAAAAACCCCAAAAAAAGATAAACAATAAAG
>WFRP01000032.1 GCA_015486505.1 Pseudomonadota bacterium
AACCCAAACGGAGCCTTGCGGCCCACAAATAAGTACTCTTATCAGAACATTTTCTGATTATTAAATCTTGTTTTTTGGTACAGAAAATAACCTGTAAGGTACTAATTATCGAAGTCTATGAATTTATTGAAAATAAACTACTCAATTTTAGTTGGGTTTCTTCTGGTTTTTTGCGCTCATAGTGCGGTTGCGGCCGGGGATTTTGTTACTATCGTTGCCGATGGTTATGAGTTTTTTCTGGCGCCGGAGCCGCCCGCTGCCGGTCAAGCCCTGGTCGTAGCTTTTCGTCCGCTGGCTGAAGCCGGATTGCATAATCAGCGTAATCAGCAGTTTTCAGGGATGACATTCAAAAAACGGAAATTTCCCCTTGAAGCGGTTAAAGGCGGCTGGCGCGGTGTTGTCGCGGTGCCGTTGGGAACCAAAGCGGGCACTTATAATCTCGCCCTCAACTCCCGCAGCGGAAGCCGGTTGCTGATCCCGGTTACGGTGCGTGAGCATGATTACGGCGAACAGCGTCTGACTGTTAAAAATGAGATGGCGACCCCGATGCGTCCGGAAAACTTGAAAAAGATCAAACAGGATCGCAATGATCTGAAAATTGCCTATAATTCTTCCGAACCTCGTCTTTTATTTTCTCGTGAGTTACAGCCGCCGCTGCACTCCAAACTCACTTCAACTTTCGGTACGCGCAGATTTCTTAACGGTAAACCCAAATCACCGCATGGCGGGGTTGATTATAAAGCCAAAATCGGCCTGCCGGTACCGGCGGCGGCGGCGGGCCGGGTGGTTTTGGCGGAACCGCTTTACTACAGCGGCCGGATTGTTATCATCGATCATGGTTTGAGCATTTTTACATTATATATGCACTTAAGTGAGATTGACTGTCAGGTTGGTGATTTGATTAAAGCCGGGCAGATTATCGGCAAGTCGGGCCGCAGCGGCCGGGTGACCGGGCCCCATCTGCATTTTGGGGTGAAGATTGCCGGGGTCTTTGTTGATCCTTTGCGTTTTGTTGCTGACAGCCGATATCTGCTTAAAATTCCGTGGGAGGACGAAAATGGCCAAGGTAAGCTTTGAAACTTCGATGAAAAAGCTGGAAACCGTTGTCAGTAAACTTGAGGGCGATGAGGTTTCACTGGAAGAGTCCTTGAAACTTTTTGAAGAGGGCGTAAAATTAATGCGTTTCTGCCATTTACGCCTCAATGAGATTGAAGAAAAAGTACAGATTCTGGTGGCCGATGACAGTGAATCGGGCGGCCGGCTTGAGGAGTTTAAGGGATGAACCCTGTCCTGAAAAATTCTTTCGCTACCTATCTGCCGCCGGTTAACCGGTATCTGCGGGGGCTCTCATTTACCGATGCGCTGCAGAAACGCCTGGCCCCGTCTCAGGAAAAAGCGATGCATTACAGTGTTGACGCCAGGGGCAAGCGTTTACGGCCGATTTTGACCATAATGGCCTATCGTCTGCTGGCCGAAGACTGGCAGCGGGCCTTGCCGGTGGCGGCGGCTTACGAACTGGTGCATACTTACTCTTTGATTCACGACGATCTGCCGGCGATGGATGACGATGACTGGCGTCGGGGGGAGCCGACCAATCACAAGGTTTTCGGTGAGGCTCTGGCGATTCTTACAGGAGACGCGCTTTTGACCGAGGCGTTTCGCCTGCTGGCGGAAGAGGTTGAGGCCGCGGCCGCGGTAATTGTTAAACTGGTGGCGACTTTAGCCCGGGTTGCCGGCGGCAACGGTATGGTCGGCGGTCAGGTTATCGATATTTTAAGTGAAGGCGTCGTTATAAAGGAGAATACAAAGGACAATGAAAATCAGGAGGATTTGCTTGAACTTCTTGAAACCCTGCACCGGCGCAAAACCGGGGCGATGATTACCGGGGCCCTTCTCGCCGGGGCCGATTTGGCCGGCTGTGATAATGATTTGCGTTTGCGCCTGGAAAAATTCGGCCGCTTAATCGGCCTGGCCTTTCAGGTTGCCGATGATATTCTCGATGAAGTCGGCGATCAGGCCAGCCTGGGTAAGGATATCGGTTCCGACCGGGAGCTTGACAAGTTAACCTTTGTTTCCCTTTTCGGGCTTGAAGGCGCCCGGCAAAAACTGCTTGAGCTTAAACAGCAGGCGCTTTTGCAGATTGAACCTTTAGGGGCTAAAGCGATAGAGCTTAAAGCTCTGGCGGAATACATAGTTGACCGGGATCGCTGATGGGACGGGTTCATATCATCGGCTGTGGTAAATTCGGGCAGCGCGCTCTGGAATTTTACGCTTCGGAAATGCCGGAGCGGAAACTGGTCCTGGTTGATTCAAAGAATGAAAATTTGACCGCGGCCACGGCCCTGCTGGATAAATCCGAGGTTGATTTTGCGGCCGACAGTTCTGATGCTGTAACTTATCTTGTCAATCTGCTGGCGGATTTTGCCGATTTCCGCGCTGATTGGGTTATTCCGACGGTACCGCTTCATTTAGCGTTCGCGGTGACAGCTGAAGTTACGGGCCGCAAGCGCTGTTCCTGGCAGTATAAACCGGTGCTACCGAATCTCTTTTCGGGTGAACGGGATGAAATTTACAGCTCCCTGGCGGATTTTATCTGCCCGGCCAACTGTCCGCAGCCGCGCCGTTATTGTTATCATACCAAGCTAAAGCGGCGCAAATCTCTGCTTGGCTATCTGGCCGGGCTTGAGTACCGGCTTGCCGGAGCGAAGCTGCCTTCAATAATTTTGCCGAGTACCCAGGTTGGGCCCGGTCTCGGCGGGTTTCCGCTGCGGCGTTTGCGGCGGATAGTTGATTTTATTGAGAATCGATATCCGGGGCCGCTGCTTTTCAGTACCGCCTGCCGCTGTCACGGAGTTACCAACATACTTGCCGGCAATGAATAGCGTCGTTTGGGCTCCCGCTCACTGGGAAAAACAACGAAATCGTTTCCGCAACCGCTTACGAAAAGCCACCCCCGCCCCCTCCGGAAATCGGAGAGATGAAGTTGAGCTGAATAGTTACAGATAAGGTAAGAAAGAGGTTTGGGTTAATTGAAGAAAAAATTACTGGTTGTTTTATCAGCTGTTGTCGGCTTTTTGCTGCCGGCTGTAATCGGGGTGGCGGCATCTGGAGAGGCCGGTTCCGATATCGGGGTAGCTAATGTCGGGTCTTCTTTGACTCTTCCGGGTCATTTTCTGGCCTGGATTGCCGGGGTGATATTTCTCAGCCTCTTATTTTTAATGGGGGTCTGGGTCTGGAATGCAAAGCTCAGGATGCTGGTGATGGAAAGAACCCGGGCTCTGGCTGAAGCTGAAGGCCTGAAGCAGGCAATTTTAGACGCTTCACCGGTTGGTATCGGGATGCTCGATAAACATAATCGACTCGGCTGGCACAATCAGGCGATGACCGAAATGCTGGGTTATCGGCCGGACGAACTTAAAGGTTGTAGTGCGCGGGTGCTTTATGACGATGATGAAACCTGCGAGCGGGCCTCTCAGGATATAAAAAGGGTGCTGAAATCGGGTATAAATCAATCGATAGAAACGGTCTGGCGTAAAAAAAACGGTTCATTGTTTGATTGTCGTTTCCGTTTCGCCCAGTTTGAAAACCAGGAATATCGCGGGATTGTGACGGCGGTTGATATCTCCGAGAATAAACGGATCGAACGGGAAGTGCTTACCAGTGAACGGCGCTTAAAAGCGATTCTTAAATCAAGCCCCAATCCGATTGTGGTTTATGATGAAAACGGTGCGCCGACTTTCATTAATCCGGCTTTTACAGAAGTTTTCGGCTGGACCTTCAGTGAACTGGCGGGTAAGGTGGTTCCTTTCGTTCCCAAAGATCAGAAGTCGATAACCGTTGAAAAAATCAGAGAACTCAAAAAGTACGGCCGGACCTTATCCTTCGAAACCCAACGCTTTAATAAAGCCGGCGAAACCCTGGATGTTATGGTTAACGCGGCGACCATTAAATCGGTTGAATCAGATACGGTTTTCAGCATTGTTGTTAATATAACTGATTTGACCGATAACAAAAAATTGAAACAACGCCTGCAGCAGGCGGAAAAAATGGAGTTGGTCGGAACTTTAGCCGGCGGAATTGCTCACGATTTTAATAATATTCTGACCGCGATAAACGGTTTCTCCGAGATTGGCGAACATAAAGCCCGGCAGGATAAAACGACCTTGAGAGAGCATCAGCAGGTCCAGGTTGCGGCCGAGCGCGCCCGTAATCTGGTGGCGCAGCTTTTGACTTTCAGCCGTAAGTCCGAGCCTGTCAGCAAACGGCTTGATCTTGAAGTGATGGTCGCGGATTCTCTGAGTATGATTGAGAGAATTATTCCGCGGATGATCGGGGTTAAATTTACAACCGGCGGGCAAAGCGGTTATTTTATTGACGGTGATGTCAATCAACTGAATCAGATAATGCTTAATCTATGTCTGAACGCGGCTGACGCAATGCCGGATGGCGGTACCTTGACAATTAAACTTGATAACGCCAGGGTAACGGAAGAGCGTTGCTCGGCCTGTCAGACTGTCTTTTCCGGCGATTTTATAGAACTGCGGATTGCCGATACCGGTTCCGGGATCGATGAAGTCAGCGTCCAGGATATCTTTGTCCCTTTTTTTACTACCAAGGATGTCGGGAAAGGCACCGGCCTCGGCTTGTCAACGGTCTTTGGTATTGTCAGCAGTCACGGCGGGCATATTGTCTGCCGGAGTAAACTTGAGCAGGGAACAACCTTTAAAGTTTATTTCCCGGTGGCTGCGGGGGAAACTTCCTGGTCCGCGGCTGAAATCCCGGTTGCGGCTGAAGGCCAGGTTGCGGCTGCGGCCGCAGTTGCTGAGGGTGATTGTAAAACGATTCTCGTGGTTGATGATGAGGAGATAATTCGTGACTTTGTTACGGAGTCAATGGCATTTTACGGTTTTCGGATAATCGGCGCGGCCAGCGGTGAGGAGGCTCTGAAGTTATATGAGGAATCCGGCGCCCAGATTTCCCTGGTCCTGCTGGATATCAGTATGCCGGGGATGGGCGGTTTTAAATGTCTGGAGAAACTGCTTGAAATTGATCCGGAAGTCAAGGTGATCATGGCCAGTGGTTATTTCTCCGACAGTATGAAAAATGACCCTATGAAAAAAGGTGCAAGCGGCTTTCTGAATAAACCTTTTAAGGTTGAGGTGTTATTGGAAAAGGTAAATTCACTGCTCGATTAAGAAATCCTGTAACTATTCAGCCAAATTTTACCCCCCACCTTCTGGAGGGGGCGGGGGTGGTTTTTCGTAAGCGGTTGCGGAAACGATTTCGTTGTTTTTCGGAAGCGAGCGGGAGCCCATTAGTACCTTACAGGTTATTTTCTTGTTTTTTTCGACAGCTTTTTTCAACTGTAAAAACAAGAAAATGT
>WFRP01000033.1 GCA_015486505.1 Pseudomonadota bacterium
AATCTTGTTTTTTGGTGCAGAAAATAACCTGTAAGGTACTAATGCGGGAACAAATCCCGCAACCCAAACGGAGCCTTACGGCCCGCAAATAAGTGCTCTTATCAGAACATTTTCTTGTTTTAAAACAAGAAAATAACCTGTAAGGCACTAACCCGACAACCCTTTTTTTCAGGTAAATCAAAAGTGAAACAACATTCAGCTCCGATCCTGCCCGACCGGCTCAAAGTTCTGGCCCTCGGCGAGATTGTCATCTTTCCTATGCTGGCAATCACGATTACCGCCCGGAATCACAACGACATCGAACTTATTAAGGAGTGCGAACAGAACCGGGAATTTATCGCCATTGCCAATCAGCAGGCCAACTACAGTTTTCCTTTAACCCGTGAGAATATATTCCCGATCGGCACAGCCTGCCGGATCAGCCGTACCCGAATGACGCGGGAATCGCAGCTTGAGGCCGTGCTCGAAGGCATCTGCCGGATATCATTTCTGCGGATGCTTAAAATCGGCAGCCGGCCGCAGGCTTTGATTGCCGGTTACCCGGAAGATCTGGCCCACAGCGCCGACAGCACCACCCAAATGCTGATGGAAAGCTCATTAAGCCTGCTGCAGGCCTGCTGCGCCGCCGGGCAGCCGCTGCCGGAATCGGCCACCGCGATCCTTGAAAAAATCGACCATCCGGGCCATTTGGCCGACCTTATCATAATCTACCTGCAGCCCGATTTCGCAACCCAGTCCCGGGCGCTGGGTTTAATCAACGCTAAAGATCGCCTGAAGCTGGTGCACCAGCTTCTTTATGAGCGCCAGAGAAAATTAAACTCTAATTCTGCGGCCGACAATAAACCCGATCCGGCCCGCTGGCCGCAGCCGGGCGGGATTACGGGCCGGGCCGCCGGCAATGACGATGACGAGTTGGCGGAGCTTAAAAAAAATATTGCGGCGCTGGATCTCAACAAATCGACCCGCAAAACCCTCGACAAAGAGTTAGCAAAACTGCAGCGTATGAATCCGGCGGCTCCTGATTACCACAACACGCTGCACTACATCGAATATGTATCCGAGCTTCCCTGGCAGCAGGTCGATCAGGAAAATATCGACCTGGACGAGGCCGAAAAAACCCTCGACGAAGATCATTTCGGCCTCGAAAAAGTCAAGGAAAGAATCCTTGAGCACCTGGCCGTGCGCCAACTCAATCCGGAGATGAAAGGGCCGATCCTATGTCTGGTCGGCGCCCCCGGCGTCGGCAAAACCTCACTCGGGAAATCGATCGCCCGGGCGATGGGCCGCAAATTCGTCCGCCTCGCTCTAGGCGGCGTCCACGACGAAGCTGAAATCCGGGGCCATCGCCGGACTTATCTCGGCGCTATGCCGGGTAAAATCATTCAGGAATTAAAAAGGGCCGGAACCCGGAATCCGGTTTTTATGCTGGACGAAATCGACAAACTCGGCCGTGATTTCCGCGGCGACCCGGCGGCGGCCCTGCTTGAAGTAATGGATCCGGAGCAGAACCACACCTTTACCGATCACTACCTGAATCTGCCCTTTGATTTAAGCCGGGTACTCTTTATCGCGACCGCGAATCAGAGCGATCCGATCCCGGCGCCGCTGCTGGACCGGATGGAAATCATCACCCTGCCCGGTTACAGTGAAGAGGAAAAACGCAGCATCGCCCGCCGCTACCTGATCGACCGGCAGCGTAAAAACCACGGTTTGAAAGATGAAAGCCTGGTTTTTACGGAAGAGGCTTTAGACAGTATCATTGATAATTACACCCGGGAATCCGGTGTCCGTAATCTGGAAAAGATGATCGGAAAAATAATGCGTAAATACGCGCGCCGCAAGGTTGCCGGTGAAAACCTGCCCAGCGCCGTGCCGCAGCGGGATCTGGCCGATCTCCTCGGGCCGACCCGGCATCGCAAGGAGCTCGGCGCCGATACCAGCCGGGTCGGAATTGTTACCGGCCTGGCCTGGACCCCGACCGGCGGCGACATTCTTTTTATCGAAGCCGCCCTGATGGCAAATCAAAAAAGTAACGATCTGATTCTAACCGGATCTCTGGGCGATGTTATGAAAGAGTCCGCCCAGATCGCGCTCAGCTATCTCAAAACCCTGGCCGGCCGATATCAGCTTGACGAAGATTTTCACGAAAGCCGCCGGATTCACATCCATATTCCCTCGGGAGCGATTCCTAAAGACGGCCCCTCAGCCGGGCTCGCGCTCTTTCTGACCCTGCTTTCACTGGCCTGTAACAAAAACGCGGATCATAAAATAGCGGTTACCGGCGAGATTTCACTTTCCGGCCGGGTTCTGCCGGTCGGCGGAATTAAAGAGAAGGTTCTGGCCGCCCGGCGGGCGGGGATTAAACGGATTGTTCTGCCGGAAGAAAACTTGAAAGACCTCAAAGACCTGCCCGCGGCCGCCCGGAACGAGATGTTTTTTTTCGGCGTTAAAACTATAGATGAAGCCATTCCTCTGGTCATCCCCGACAGCAACCGGGCCGTAAAAAAAGAGTTTACCGGCAAAAAACCGGGGACGGCAGCCGGCTATCCCGCCGCCCCGGTGATCAGCTAATGCGGGAACCGACCCCGCAACCCAAACAGGGCTTTTCAGCCCGCACCCAGGGGCAATCCGATGGCCCGCAAATAAGTACTCTTATCAGAACATTTTCTGACTGTTAAATCTTGTTTTTTGGTGCAGAAAATAACCTGTAAGGTACTAATGCGGGAACTATCTCCGCAACCTAATCGGGCCTTTTTGGCCCGCAAATAAGTACTCTTATCAGAACATTTTCTTGTTTTTACAGTTGAAAAAAGCTGTCGAAAAAA
>WFRP01000034.1 GCA_015486505.1 Pseudomonadota bacterium
ACTTATTTGCGGGCCGAAAAGGCCCGATTGGGTTGCGGGAACTGTTCCCGCATTAGTACCTTACAGGTTATTTTCGGTTTTAAAAAACAAGAAAATATTCTGATAAAAGTACTTATTTGCGACCATCGGAAGTGCCCCTGGGTGCGGGCCGCAAGGCTTCTTTTGGGTTGCGGGATATGTTCCCGCATTAGTTCTATATATCATCCCTTCCGCCCAGGCACGCAGAGCGCAAGGTTCACTTTTAACTGGCATGGTATTCATAGAATTTCCCCAAGAGTGACTGTTGGTTCTCACATCACTCATCACTACAGATCCTCAGTCTTAAATTGGCTGTAACCTTCATAGAAATAGCTGACATCAATGCCTTTTATAAACAGGGAACGGTCATTAATTTTGTCGGTTAATGCTTGTTTTAACAACATTTTAATTTCAATGTCTTTTACGACACTGCGTTGCATGGCGGACAGGTAATCCTCCTTATCGACCAAATTCCAATCTACAATTTGCTTGAGCTCTTTTTTTAGCATGAGATCAAGCCAGATGCGGGTGGCTCGACCGTTACCCTCGCGAAAAGGGTGGGCAATGTTCATCTCGACATATTTTTCAATAATTTGATCAAAGTTGCTTTGCGGCAGGGTATCAATATGCTTGAGTGAGGTCTGTAGATACATTAGCGGGGCAAAACGGAAACCACCTTTGGCGATATTCACCGTGCGGATTTTACCGGCAAAATCATAAACATCATCAAATAAATAGGCGTGAATGAAAGAAAGTCCTGCGAAGGTGCCGACATCCACTTTGGCAATATCACCAGAGTCGAACAATTGCCGGGCTTTCTGCTTGCTGAGTTTTTCCTCGGCCTTTGCCAGTTCAACCTGATCAGTGATGTTTAATTTGTTTGCTAATACCATGCGATACCTCTGTCAATCCGAATATGCAATCTGAAGAAATCCGGCCAATACTTCCCAATAAAATCCTTTCCTCACAACTGCAAGTCTGCTTACTCGAATTACGCTGTTCGTAAAAAAATAATACCATATTTTTTCAACAAAGTCGACTCGTTAGAACTTAAGCTGGATTTTTTATATAAGGAATCGATCCGCCAGAAATTTTTTTCTATCAAAAAAGGGGTCATACTCCAATTATTCACGGAGGCAATCCGTTCCGGATTAGGGCTGATGGCGCAATTGCGAGAAACAGTTTGACAAGGTAAGGTTAGAGAGGTCAGTAAAATGGCAGGGTAACGGTTACTGCGGTCACGCCCTCCGGGGTGCTGCTGAAGGTTACGGTGCCGTTGTGTAGCTCGATGATTCTTTTGACGATGGCCAGGCCTAAGCCGGTGCCGCCGTAAAGCTGGGCCCGGGAAGTTTCGACTCGGTAGAATTGATCAAAAACTTTGGTGGTTGCGGCTTCTGCCACCCCCGGGCCGGTATTGCTGATGACAACGGTTACCCGGTTATCGGTCAGCCTGCCCGAAATTCGCACCTCGCCGTCATCGTGATTATATTTGATGGCATTATCCAGCAGGTTGGAAAAGGCCCGGTTAAGTTCTTCAAGGTTGCCCGTAACCGGAAGCCGGTGCGGAAGTTGCGTTTTAATCTTAATTTTACGGGCTTCGGCGAGCAGAGTATAGTCGTCGGTCAAAAAGTTTAACAATGGCTTAAGATCAACCGGTTCCGTGGTCGTGCTGTGGGCAATTTCCAGAGCCGACAAATCGAGCAGGCTTTTAACCAGACGTTCCATGCGCAAGACCTGTTCGGTCAGACGCATGATGCTTTCCGATTGCAGATCAGAGAGTTCGTCGTCAAAACCGGAACGGATCTCATCGAGGCTTAAACGCATCATTGTCAAAGGGGTTTTGAGTTCATGCGAGGCATCGGCCAGCAGTCGCTTCTGCCGGGTAAAGGCGTATTCCAGCCGGTCGAAAACCTCGTTTAATGTGTGGGCCAGACGATTAAATTCGTCATTTCCAGCACCGGTTGGAATGCGGCGATCAAGATGTTTTTCGCTGATATTACGGGCCTGATCATTGATGATGCGCACCGGTTTAAGAATAAAACCGGCAAAATAGTAACTCAGCAGTAACAGCACCACAACGAAGACCAACAGGCCGCCGCCGACCCCGATAATGATGTGCCAGAACTCCTCTTCAAGCCTTTCCATGGGGCGGCCGGTCTTGAGCAGATACCTTTTCCCGGCCACAATAACGCTGAAATTTTTCAGGCGGAAAGTGACCTCATTTTGGCGGTCCTGACCCAGGTAGATTTTATCCCGCTCAATTGTGCGACTGACGGTCCGGCTGCTGTCGGGTTTTATCTCGGGCATTGACAAAATCATGGCCAGATATGATTTATAGATCAACCTGCCTGAGTCGGCAGCGTAAATTTCAAGCCAGAAATTTTGGTCGCCGATCTCGGAGACAGCGTTCGGTGTAAGTTTTCCGTCATTTTGCAACACAATCTTAAGCGCGCGCTGACCGATGTTTTCAAGTTCGGCATCCATCAGGCGGTTGGGCTGATCTGTCATTTGCCAGAGCACGATGCCGGAAAAGATCAGGCTTGCCAGAAAACCGGCGGCCGTAATCATCAGGGCAATTTTTTGACGAATATTCATCGCTCTTCATCCTTGATTACAAATCCTACTCCCCGAATTGTTTTAATTATGGAGGGTTGGTCGGGAACAGAGATTTTTTTGCGCAGATTTTTGATATGGACATCGATAAAATTTGACATACTGAAGGGGTCAAAAGCATCGCCCCAGACGTGTTCCGCCAGACTGAAGCGGGGTACCGCCCGATTCTTGTTGTAGAGCAGAAATTCCAGAATTGAGAACTCCCGGGCGGTCAACTCAATCTCTTTATCGCCCCGGCTGACAACCCGGCTCCTGGTGTCAAGCCTAAGCTCGCCAATTTTCAAAACAGAATCGGATTGGCTGCCGGTACGCCGAAGCAGGGCCCGGGCCCGGGCCATAAGTTCATCAAGGGAAAAAGGCTTGGCCAGATAGTCGTCGGCCCCGAGATCAAGCCCTTTGATCTTGTCACCAATCTCCTTTCGCGCCGTCAACATCAGTACCGGAGTGCTGATATCAGCCTCACGAATATCAGCCAGAACCTTAAGCCCATCCCGTTTGGGCAGCATAATATCGAGAATGATCAAATCAAACGGATTGTCAAAAAGTTTATCCAGCGCCGCTTCACCATCCAGCGCGGTTTCAACCAGGTAACGCTGCTCCACAAAAGCCCGTTTGAGCTGATCCAGCAGGATTTGTTCATCATCAACAATTAAGATCCGCATTTAATTCACCATTTGTAAAATAGTTGCTGATATTCTATTCCACGATACTTGAGTGTTCGTCAAGAACTAACCCCCCCTCCAACTTGCAGTCTCAACTTTCTGACTCAAGATAACCCATTGATTTATAAGCTAATCTTTACTTTTAAGCGATTACATTTTTATAATGTCTCCCGCAAAGACGCAAAGGTATTTAAGTGATATTGTTCTTTTTTTGGTTTTCTTGGCGCCTTTGCGTCTTTGCGTCTTTGCGGGCATCTATAACTGCGCGAATATAAAACAAAATATCTAACTCAGAAAGTTGAGTTACAGCTTACAGTTTTTTTTGTGACCCGAAAAATAGTGCATCAGCGTTGGGATCAGCAATAAAGTCGCGATTATGGCCCCGCCGAGGCCGCCGATTACGGTGATGGCGAAGGGCTGAAAAATTTGCGAACCGACGGTGGTCCCGATCGCGGCCGGGATTAAAGCCGCGATGGTCGTAAAGGTGGTCAGTAAGATCGGTCTGAGCCTGACTGAAGCGGCACTGAGCAGAGCGTTGTCGGTGGCTTGGCCCGCCTTGATTTCAAGGTTGGCAAAATCGATCAGGACAATAGCGTTATTGACCGCAATTCCGACCAGCGTAACCGCACCCATGCCGACCGAGATATCAACCCCCTGTCCCGTCAGAAAAAGGGCAATCAGGGCCCCGACCAGGGCGAACGGTACGGTTGCCAGGATTATCAGCGGCTGGCTCCAGGATGAAAATTGGATTGCCATAATCAAATAGATCAGTATCAGAGCCGCGATGAGTGCCAGCCCCATTTCAATCGCGGTCGCGATCAGCACGTGGTATTGACCGGAGAAATCGATACTATAATCAGCCGGCAGCTGGATGGTTTTGAATTGCCGACGCAATTTTTTAACCACGCTAAAGATATTACCATCGACTTCGGCCAGCAGGGTTATCTGCCGCTGACCGTTCAGGCGGGTAATTGCGGCCGGAACCTGATTTATCGTAATTTTGGCGACCTGCTCCAGCGGCAGCCAGCCCCCGGCGGCGGTTTTAAGCGGCAGTTGCTTTATATTATCCAGGGCGAAGGATGATCCAGTAGCGATTTTAACGAAGACCGCAACCTCTTCCTTCTGGCGAATAATCCGGGTTGCCTCAACCCCGGCCCGGGCCGCCTGCAAGGCACTCATCACGTTTTTTACGGCGATGCCGTTTTGCGCCAGAGCCGGATAGTCAAGGCGCACGTCAACCTGTGCTACCTTAACTTTTGTATTGTTGACAACGTTGCTGACTTCAGGATTTAAGGCGAGAATATCTTCGACCTGACGCGCCAGTTCAGTCAGGGTATTCATATCATTACCGTAAATGGTGATTCCGAACAGCGCCGGCAAACCGGAAAAGCTTTCATCAATCTTCTCCTGAGTCGGCTGGTGATAAAGCAGCACTACGCCCTTAAGCTGCGACAGTTTTTGTTTAAGATCCCGGGTGATCAGGTTTACTGACCGCTGACGTTTATCCTTGGGTTTTAATTTAATCAGCAATTCGCCTTTATTGACCCCTTCGATCTGGTAACCGGTACCCGGTGAGCCGGTACGCCGGTAGATGCAGGATACCGCCTTATCTTTAAGAATAATTTTATCAAGCAGATCGCCGATACGATTACTTTCCTTTAAGGCGGTTCCCGGCGGCATCACATATTCGATCAGGATTGCCCCTTCATCAATCGGCGGCAGCACTGAAACTTTGCCGAGCAGAGCGGCCAGACCGGCAACCCCTAAAGCGAGCAGCGCCAATAACAAAATCAGGCCTTTGCGGTCAAAGCAGAAACGCAGCATTTTTTGTAGTGTAAGATCGAGACGATTAAGGAGCCGGGCGCCGAAGAAATTGCTCCTTTCCGGAGTGATAGTGGCCATACGGCTGAACAGGGTCGGGACCAGGGTCAGCGAAAGCAATAGCGAAATCAGCAGGCTGATGCTGATGGTCAGGCCGAAGGGCCGCAGAAAGAGAGCGCCGATGCCGGTCATTAAAAGCAGCGGACAAAAGGCGACCACCGTAGTCAAGGTCCCGGCCGCATCGGGGCCGGCAATCTCCAGCGCACCTTGAATACTGGCGGTCGTTGAATCGCTTGTCAGCCGGGCGTGGCGAAAGATATTTTCCGCGACCACAATCGCATCATCGACAATCATACCGATGCCTAAGGTTAAAGCGGTCATGGTAATCACATTCAAACTTAAACCAAACCATCTCATAATTGCCATCGTGGCGAGAAAGGTTACCGGAATCGTCAGCGCCACAATCAGGGTCGGGCGCAGGGCCCCGAGAAAGAAAAATAGAACCAGCACCGCCAGCACCATGCCCAGGCCTAAATCATTGACGATTTCGTTGCGTGACTCCTGAATAATCTCGGACTGGTCATAAAATTTTTCAATGTGGGCACCCGGCGGCAGCAGTCCGGCCAGACGTTTCAGGGTTTTATCGACGCCGCTGACCACCGCAATCGTACTGGCTCCGAGCTGTTTACGCACAATGACGGCCACCGCCGGTTGGCGATTGCCGTGGACGACATAGTGTTTTGGGGCTTTCCCCGCGTAAATGTCGGCAACCTCACCCAATAAAATTGACTTGTCACCATCCGGCCGCAGGGGCAGAGATCTGATATCGGCCAAATCGCGTAAATGAGCATCGCCGCGAATCAGATATTCCCGGCCTGAGCGATCGTAATATCCGGTAACT
>WFRP01000035.1 GCA_015486505.1 Pseudomonadota bacterium
AGCTTAAACGAACCTTTAAGATAGGAGGCATTCGGCAGATGCGGCCCCCGGCAGAGATCGACAAACTCACCGCTCTGATAGAGGGAAAGTTTTTCATCTGCGGGCAGATCTTCAATCAGCTCAACCTTATATTTTTCCCCCATACCGGCAAAAAGGTCAAGCGCCTCCTGACGTTCAACTTCACGGCGGATAAAGGTGCGGCCCTTTTTGATATTCGCCTTCATCTGCTTCTCAATCGCGCGCAGATCCTCCGGCGTAAACGGGCTTTCTACATCAAAATCGTAGTAAAAACCATCTTTAATCGCGGGGCCGATTGTAACTTTAGCCTGTGGGAAAAGCTCCTGCACGGCTTCGGCCATAATGTGAGCGGCGCTGTGACGCAGGATTTCAAGACCGGCAACCGAATCCTTTTCGACCAGAAAAATCTCGGCGCCGTCAGCCGGAACCGTTCTTAAATCAAGCAACCCATCACCCGCCCGCGCGGCAACCACATCCTTAAGCCGTGGTTTGTCCTGCTCGATGATTAAATCAATCAGGCTGCGGCCGTCAGCTTCAAGCTTGAGCGGCGCTGAATTTTCCGACATATGCAGAGTCAGCATTAGTAACCTTAAACAGAAAAACCCAAAAAATCGGGTAACTATTCAGCCGAATCCGGGATCGGGCGCGGTTTTTCTCCGCCAGGCGTTAAGATTTCTGTTTTTCCTTTAAGCTCGCTGCGCCCGCCTTGCAAAACTCGCTTACGCTCAAACAGTTGCAATGCTAATGGGCCCCCGCTCGCTTCCGAAAAACAACGAAATCGTTTCCGCAACCGCTTACGAAAAACCACCCCCGCCCCCCTCCGGAAGGTAGGGGGTAAAATTTGGCTGAATAGTTACAAAATCGGTTTTAATCTCAAAATAAAAATAGAGGCATCACAAGACGTCCGCAGATAATAACCCACCGACCGTGACACCTCTAACGGATTTTTGTGGTAGGCACAGGCGGATTTGAACCGCCGACTTCTACCGTGTCAAGGTAGCGCTCTCCCCCTGAGCTATGCGCCTGGATTTAGCTGGTGCTTTTGCCGATTAGCAGCGGCGGATGGGCTAGTTAACAATTTTATGCCGTAATGTCAAGCCTTTTCCACAAATTTAATAGTTTACAGGTTATTTCGGTGCGGGTGCAATGCCATCAATGTTTACGCTGCCACAGAGTGCCCGCTGCCGAATCCTTCAAAATCACCCCTTTTTCATCGAGCAGATCGCGAATCCGGTCGGCTGCGGCCCAGTTTCGTCCCGACCGGGCCGCAGCCCGGTCAGCAATCAGGGCTTCAATTTCAACTGCCGACAATTCACCATCAGAACCGCCGCGCTGCAAAAACGCCTGCGGGTCTTCCTGGAGAAGCCCCAGCGGCGCCCCGATCTCGCGTAAAAACCGGGCAATACAACCGGCGGCTGCAGGTTTATCATCTTCGGCGGCAATATCAGCATCAAGCCAGCGGTTGACCTCTTTACTGACCTCAAACAGCACTGCGCAGGCGGCCGCGCTGTTAAAATCATCATCCATAGCCGTAGTAAAATCCTGCCGCCAGGAATCAATTTTCTCATCCATTGACGACGTTGTCGCCGAGGCTCCGGCGGCGGTACGCAGGAGCCGATCCAGCGATTGATATAAGCGTTCGAGGCTCGCAGCCGCCACCGCAACATTTTCATTTGAGAAATCAATCGGGGAACGATAGTGGCTGGAAACCACAAAAAACCGCAATATTTCAGGGTGACATTCCTCGAGAAGTTCACGGATGGTGAGAAAGTTTCCCAAAGATTTTGACATCTTCTCCGAATCGATATTGACAAAACCGTTGTGCACCCAGAAGCGGGCCAGCGGCTTGCCGCTCGCTCCTTCCGACTGGGCAATCTCATTTTCATGATGGGGAAAGATCAAATCCTTGCCGCCGCCGTGAATATCAAAGGTATCGCCGAGAAATTTCCGGCTCATGGCGGAGCATTCTATATGCCAGCCTGGCCGCCCGGCCCCCCAGGGGCTCTCCCAACTCGGCTCCCCGGGCTTACTCTTTTTCCACAGGGCAAAATCGAGCGGCGATTCCTTACGGTCGTCAACCTCAACCCGGGCGCCGGAGAGCAGGTCATCAATATTCTTGCCCGACAACTTCCCGTAACCCTTGAAATCCTGCAGCCGGTAGTAGACATCACCATCCACTGCGTAGGCCAGCCCCTTCTCTTCGAGTTTCCGGACCAGCTCTATAATTTCCACAATGTGATCGGTCGCCCGCGGCTCATAAGTCGGCCGCAGCAGGCCCAGGCGATCCATATCGACGTAAAACTCTTCGATATACTGCTCCGCCAACGCCTTCCAACTGACCCCGCGTTCATTTGAACGATTGATAATCTTATCATCAATATCGGTAAAATTCCGCACAAACGTGACCTCGTAGCCCCGATATTTCAGATAACGATAAATCATATCGAAAACGACCAGCGATCGGGCATGACCGATATGACAAAGATCATAAACCGTTACCCCGCAGGCATACATCCCGATTTTACCGGGATTTCCCGGAATAAATTCCTCTTTTTTGCGATTTAGTGAATTGTATATCTGCACAGATAACTCCTCAGCATAAAAAACGGACAGAATCAAGTTGTCGACCGGCCCCGGCCCCGGCCTCACGCCGTACCACTAAAGACGATCGACAAAAAATTTCACTTTCTTATCTTGACAATATAAATTTTTTAGTCTAAAAGTGTCAACTCTTTTCGACCGGGGTCGCCGGAAAACCGGTTTCCACGGCCAAAAAGGTAGCACAAAAGTCTGACACAATAAAATTTGCCGAAGTGGCGGAACTGGTAGACGCGCTAGGTTCAGGGTCTAGTGGGAGTATTCCTGTGGAGGTTCGATTCCTCTCTTCGGCACCATTTTAATAATCCGATACGTTTTTTGTGTCGTTCTGAAAGCTCTGAGAAATCTCAGGGCTTTTCTTTTTTCCATTACCCGGCGAAACCGTCCTGAAGTATCCAATGCGGGAACAAGCCCGCAATCCAAACATGATCTTGCGGTCCGTACCCAGGGGCAATCCGATGGTCGCACCCCAAGGGCAATCCGCTGGGCGCAAATAAGTACTCTTATCAGAACATTTTCTTGTTTTACAGTTGGAAAAAATTGTTGAAAAAAACAAGAAAATAACCTGTAAGGTACTGATTTGATCGAACTCGCCAGAACCAATCCGGAATTTTAAATTTTTTACTCCCGCCAAATATCCATAAGTCAAGCCTGACCCCAGGATTTATCTCTTTCAGTTAACCATCCGTGTCTATCTGAGTTCATCTGTGGTTGAAATTCGGTTTTTTAGATACGCGGTCGTCGGGAAAATCGAGAAGGTGAGAACTTAGGCTTCGCCCCTCCTGAACGGGGTCATATTTGATATGTTGCTGGGAAACGCAAATGTCAACAAGTATGACCCCGATCTCCACATAAATAATTTGACTTTTACCTGATCTGAATATACATCGTTGTTAATGTGATAAATAATCTGTCGCTCAGGCAGGTGGGAGGTGGCGAGATTTCTGCAGTTAAGCGACAGCCGGTAATCGTTGTCAGCCGGTGTTTGGGGTTCGGTGTCTGTCGTTGGAACGGAGCTAAGCTGAAATGTCAGCTGGTCGAAGATTTGCAAAACAAGGTCGATTTTATTCCGGTTTGTCCCGAATGTGAAATTGGTCTCGGGATGCCGCGGCCGCCGATCCGGCTGGTGCGGAAAAATTCGGCTGTAACCTTGCTCCAGCCGGCTACCGGGTTAGATCTGACCGGCAGGATGCTGCGCTTTTCCGAAAACTTTTTGCGGTCTCTTGATCGGGTTGATGCTTTTCTTTTGAAACGCAAGTCCCCCTCCTGCGGTCTTGCAGATATCCCGATCTATAGTGCTGCGGATGCAAACGTTCCACTCAATAAAAACGGCACCGGCCTCTTTGCCCGAACCGCCGCCAAAATCTTCCCCGACATCCCCAAAATTGACGAAGAGAGCCTGAAAGAAGAGACCTTTCTGCGAATAATTAGTTGATCATTATTAGTACCTTACAGGTTATTTTCTGTACCAAAAAACAAGATTTAATAATCAGAAAATGTTCTGATAAGAGTACTTATTTGCGGGCCGTAAGGCTCCGTTTAGGTTGCGGGATCTGTTCCCGCATTAGTACCTTACAGGTTATTTTCTGTACCAAAAAACAAGATTTAATAATCAGAAAATGTTCTGATAAGAGTACTTATTTGCGGGCCGTAAGGCTCCGTTTAGGTTGCGGGATCTGTTCCCGCATTAGTAC
>WFRP01000036.1 GCA_015486505.1 Pseudomonadota bacterium
CCCCAAGGGCACTTCCGTTGGGCGCAGCAAAACTCGCTTCGCTCAGACAGTTGCAATGCTAATGGGCTCTCGCTCGTTGGGAAAACAGCGAAATCTTTCCGCAACCGCTCCGAAAAACCACCCCCGCCCCCTCCTGAAAGAGAGGAGATATTATTGGGCTGAATAAATACAAAGGTTTTAGCCTATGCACGAACTGCCGGTAATCAGCCGCGTTATTGATGTCTGTGTTCGGCACGCGCGGCAGAACAATGCCCGCCGGATTTTAAAGATCGAGCTTCAGGTCGGGCCGTTCAGTGATCTTGAAGCGGAGTGGATGCAGCGTTATTTCGACCATATCAGTAAAACGACGCTGGCGGCCGGAGCCCGGCTTGAAATCGAGAAACTGCCGCTTATTTTCCGCTGTGCCGGATGTGAGCATGAGTTTGAGGTGCCGTTGCCGGATAATGGAGCGGCAGGTGCGGGGTTGCCGGAGATTATTTGTCCTGAATGCGGGGGGGCGGATTGCAGTTGTATCGCGGAAAAAGGCTATCGTATCGGTAATATGGAGATTATTTGATGGATGAAATCAGGTTGATTGAGGTGCAGGAGGGGATCTTTTCTGAAAATGAGCAGCTCGCCGATAAGCTTCGTTTCGATCTTAAATCCCGGGGGGTACTGCTACTGAACCTGATGTCATCTCCGGGGGCCGGAAAAACTACTCTGCTGCTGGAAACCATTCGGGTTTTGCGGGAGAATTTACAGATCGGGGTTCTGGAAGCTGATATCGATGCCATAGTTGATGCCGAGAAGGTGGCGGCCGCCGGGGTGCCGGCGGTGCAACTTCGAACCGGCGGTTTCTGTCATCTCGATGCGGCGATGGTGAGTCAGGGTCTGGCGGCGCTGCCGCTTGATAAACTTGATCTGGTGATTATCGAGAATGTCGGCAATCTCGTCTGTCCGGCGGAATTTGATACTGGGGCCCATAAGAATGTGATGATTTTAAGTGTACCCGAGGGCGATGACAAACCGCTTAAATATCCACTGATGTTTTCAATCTGCGATCTCATTCTGATCAGCAAAATCGACACGACTTCCTGTTTTGACTTTGATTTCGAACTGGTAAAAAAGCGGATTCATAAACTTAATCCCGAAGCTGAAATCTTCGAAGTGTCGGCCAAAACCGGGTTAGGAATTCCGGCCTGGAGTGAATGGCTTAAGGCGGCATTGCAGTCATAATCAGCAAACGGTTGGGTTGCAGTAATTTTTAGTACCTTACTCCTGAAAGTCTGTTATAAAAAACAAGAAAATCAGGCAGCGATTTCTAAAAGATTTTCAATAGATACGGACAATATCGCATTCAACATGTTTGTCAATCTTACTCCTTTGAGGGTCAACTGATACCGGTGTTGCCGGGGCAGTTTACGGATAAGTCCATGGGCTCGAAGCATGTTGAGATGGCGACTGATTTTTGCCGACAGCTGCTTTTCCGTCAACTTTTCACCAAATGAAGTGCCGGAAAGCTTTTTACGCAACATCTTATTGGTCAACTCCGAAATTCGGAAGGCAGGGTCACTTATCGCCTGGAGGAGCTCACGGTCTTTGCTCGCTGGTTCCAGAGCCCGGAAACGGCGGCCGTTTTTTACTGTGTGACTGGTAATTGCCTCAATAACATCACGAACAGGGGTGTCATCTTTAAGCTGGGAGAGATCATCCATAAAACGGTTATTGATATCTTGGGAAACGGTAGCTCTGAGAGGAATATCTGCTACTCCCTTTCGTATGGGCCGGAGTTGCTTGGGTACATCTTTTGACTCCCCCTGCTTGTGACGGAAGACAAGAAATTTCCCGGGATTATTTATCGTTGTTTCAAAGCGGAGAACATTTTGCTCATTGTAAACTTTGACTGAATTGTTGTCGACCCAATGACGGCAACGAATGCCGTCATTGAAATCAGTCAGCCGTGTAATGACGTTATCTGAAGAACGTCGATCCGGTTTGCCGGCTTTGGTGAGGGGGCGATCCAGGTAGCGAAGCACTCTGGTACTGGTCCCGGTTATGTGGGCATGGCGTAACAGGGTGTCCATAAGCCCGGAAAGCTTATTTGGTGACGAGAAAATCATATCTGTCGCCCATTCGCTTTGCCATAAGGTCCAATAATAGGAAAGGTGCGAACCGAGGATATCCTGCATTGCCGGAAAGACAACAGGAAGAAAACCGGTCAGCAGTTCTGCAAAACGAGCATTGAGTTGCTCATTGAGAAGTTCCTGGGCTCTGTCATAATTTGCGATATGAAGAAATTTGTTTCCATGCACGAGAAAATCGATGTTTTTTTGCTCGAGACTGCGGCGTAGCCATTCCCGACCATTCAGGCAAACTTGAATGTGATAAGGGAACCAAGTCTGCAACCGGATATTCATAAAACCAAGCTCGGGGTCATCGAAATAAAAGTATAAGTGTTTACAATTGGTTTTGTATGACTTCAGTAATGGATATCCCCGATCGGGACAATACACAGCCCGGTAGGAGGAACCGGCTTCAAGGCAGGACCATATACCAATTAGTCCGCTGGTAATCCTGGTTTCCTGTTGTCGTTTATGAGCCAGCGTTTCTTTTCTGATTTTCCAGGTCGGAATATGGGTAATACCCTGTCCGCAATTGTCGATGGCATATTGCTCGGCGTTTTCAATAATAAGTTTCGTCTGAGTCATCATCCAGCTTTTGTAGTCTTTGTTGAGGATTCCCTTGTTTCTGCAAAAATTCATAACTTCAAGGTATGACATCAAGGGAAGAATACAGCCCTTGAAAACAATGCGATCAAAACCGCTGAGAGTTCCCTTGACCAAACCGGAAAATCTTTTTATAAAAGAATTCATGAGCCACCTCCTTTTTGTCAATTGAGATTTGTGGAGATTTCTTATTGTACAAAAAGTTGGTGGTTCTTTCTACAAAAAAATTGGGTTGCGGGCGTCAGCCCGCCTTGGTACCTTACAGGTTATTTTCTGCACCAAAAAACAAGATTTAATAATCAGAAAATGTTCTGATAAGAGTACTTATTTGCGGGCCAGCGGATTGCCTCTGGATGCGGGTCGCAAGGCACCGTTTGTTCTTTTGGGTTGCGGGTTTGTTCCCGCATTAGTCGTTAAGTTGCTGGTGTTCAGGTTGAAGTAGCCAATTTAACTTGTCAAGTCAAGATAAATGCGCGGTCGTTTTACGATATTGTGTTGCCGGCAATTTTGCTGTTGGTTTGGGTGTTAACAGGAAATATCCGGACGATGTAATTA
>WFRP01000037.1 GCA_015486505.1 Pseudomonadota bacterium
CCGGCAATTTCAGCAGGCAGAAACTCCATAGTTCATTACTCCCGGTTATATTTTTAAGTTATATTTTTGAATTATTCAGCCAGCAGGCAACCTAATTCCCATTTACGGGGGATTACGACAATTTCATCTCCGGCCTTAAACTTTTTCATCTTTTCCGAAACCGGAATAATTATCGGCATATAGTTACGACTGTGACCAAACCAGACCGGCCCGGCGCTTTTATCTTCTTTTTTCGTCTCAATTAAAACTTTAAGCGGCCGGCCGATATTGGCTTCAGCAAAATCATTATGCTTGGCCCGGCCCAAATCTGCAAGTTGCCGGGCTCGTATTTTTTTCTCGTTTGCCGGCACCCGATCCGGCCAGGAAGCCGCAACCGTACCCGGCCGCGGCGAATAAGGAAAAACATGGAGATAGCTGAGCGCGGCTTTTTCCACCAAATCATAGGTCTCGGCGAAAGCTGCGGCGTTTTCGGCGGGGAAACCGACAATCAGATCAGTTCCGATCGCAACTCGACCGGCCCCACTGGTTAATTGCGTAAAGATGTCTTCAATATCTTGACGTCGGTAGGGACGGCCCATGGCGCCCAAAACCCGATCACTGGCCGACTGTAACGAAAGATGGAGATGCTCACAAACCGAAACCGCCGGATCGAGCAGCAATTCAATAATCTCCGGCGTAATCTCATGCGGCTGCAGCGAACCTAAACGGATTCTCAAACCCGGAAATTCGGTCACCATCTGCCGCAACAGTGTCGTTAAGTTGAAACGCTTACCGGCATCATCACCGTAACGTCCCAAATGAATTCCGGTAAGCACAACCTCACGAAAACCGGCGGCAACCAGTTCCCGGCATTCCGTCAGAACTTTCTCCGGAGCCAAACTCCGGCAGCGGCCCCGAAGGTAAGGGATTATACAGTAACGGCAAAAAGAGTTGCAACCGTCCTGCACCTTCACCACGGCCCGGCTGCGGCCCCGGTTGGTATCGGCCCGCAGCAGATTTATCTCAAGTTCACCGGAAAAATCCGCCGCGACCGGAAGCAAACTGCCGCAGCCGCTTTCGCCGGCATTAATTTTACGGGTTAATTCGGCAACCAGATCCTTTTTCCCGTAATTACCGCAGACAGCTCCCAACTCTTCAATCTCTGAAACTTTTTCCGGATCGGCAACCACCGCGCAGCCGGTCAGCGCCACTACAGCTTCAGGATAACGCTTCAAGGCGCGTCTTACCGATTGCAGACTCTGGCGCCCGGCCTCAGCCGTAACCGCGCAGCTGTTAATCACCACAGCGGCAAACGGCGGCTTTTTCACCACCTCCCAACCGGCCCGGCGAAAATCAGCCGCCAAGCCCTGACTTTCATAGTGGTTGACTTTACAACCTAAAGTTTCAATCAGAACCCGAAGTTTTACTGACGCTGTTTTACACAAAATCCGACCTTAAACTAAAGCAAAAAAAAGAGAGAGCAGATTTCTCCACTCTCTCTTTCTCATACTTAAAACTCAAACAAAAAGTCAACCATTATGACGAATTATGGTTTGACTTTGTGTCTCCGATTGAAGAAAATCCAACGATACGTCCAATCTAATTTCGCCGGATCCTCAATTTTATATCTACAAATCTTGTTTTTGCATTTGTCTTTTTTCCGGTAAATCCTGCAACATTTTAGCAACACATTTTAACGTAAATTCCACTTCATCCATATGCAATGTTTCATGCAAGGTATGTTCATTGTGGAAACCTACCGAAAAATTTAAATTCACGGTTCCTGTATCCCTTGTAAAATATGCAACATCAGAAGAATAGCCTTTCCCTAAAACAAAACCATATTTTGCTATCCACGTTGCAACCCAGTTGGGAAGAGAACCGGAATATGTAACAACCTCCCCGCCGCCTCTCCGGTCAAACCCGAGATAAATATTAATTTCGTCTGCAAACTGCTTTAACATTCCCGTATCGACAAGCGCCTGAGCACCGAGACAACCGCTCTCTTCTTTGTCCGTCAACACAACAAACGGCAAGGGCAGCCGGTTTTTAAGCTGGTATTTAATCAGCTTAATGATAACATAAACACCGGCCCGATCATCACCGCCAAGCACCCGACTCTGCGGTTGCCTTTTTGCTTGATCAGACAAACTGATAACATCACCAAACCGGCAGATATCTTCATAGACCGGCAGAATTTCGCCCACAACATCAGTATGCGCGGCCAATACTGCGGGTAATCTTACTCCTTTTGGAGTTGCAAACATAAAATCCTGCAACCGAATCACTGAGTAGCCGATAGCGGCAAAAGTCATTGTCGCTTTATCTAAAATTTCACCGGATTCCATGACCAGCAGGTCAACGATATTCGTTGAAAACAGATCCACTTTTTTCCCTTGCAAAAATTTGCTCGCGTAAACTCGCAATTGTGGTTTCAAGTTCTTTGTCGGATGCCATTGCCGTCTCAATCTTTTGACAGGCATATCTGATTATGACGTGGTTACGGTCGAATCTGTCAGCGATCACGGAAAAGGAATCGCCGGTTATATTACGATCAAGATACATAGCGATTTGACGAGGTAAAAGCGTTTTTTTATCCCCTGAAAGTAGCTCACGCAGGTTGATTTCGTAATAATCCGCAACGGTTTCTATTATAATTCTTTCTATGGTTGTCATGCATACAATATATTTGTTTAGTACCTTACAGGTTATTTCTTGTTCAAAAAAACAAGAGATGTTCTGATAAGAGTACTTATTTGCGACCAGCGGAAGTGCCCTTGGGTGCGGGCCAAAAAGGCTCGATTGGGTTGCGGGGATTACTCCCGCATTAGTGCCTTACAGGTTATTTTCTTGTTTTAAAACAAGAAAATGTTCTGATAAGAGCACTTATTTGCGGGCCGCAAGGCCCTGTTTGGGTTGCGGGATTTGTTCCCGCATTAGTGCCTTACAGGTTATTTTCTGCACAAAAAAACCTGTAAGGTACTAAATTCTATATAAATTATGATGCGGAAAAACTTATAATGCGGCAAAGCCGATATTTTTTCCTGATTCCGAATCTTTAAAAGCCACTTCTCCGGCCAGGCCGGCAAGCATTTCATTCGGGCTTAATTTGACGCCGCTGATTCGGCTTTTACGGACGACGGTGGCAAAATCACCGGGAGTCAGAGACTTGTATTTTTTCAGCTCTCCCCGCCAATGTTCTTTGCCTGACAGGGCCACCCCTTTTTCGGTAAAAATCGCCTGAAAAAGCTCCCAGGCCTGCTCGGTTTTGAGGAAATCGAATTTAATTTTCAGGTCAAAACGACGTAGCGATGCGGCATCAAGATCATCCATTAGATTGGTTGAGCAGACAAAAATACCCTGGTGTCGCTCCATCTGGGTTAAAAGCTCATTGACCTGGGTTATCTCCCAACGCTGCCGGGCTTTTTGCCGATCACGGAGAAAACTGTCGGCCTCATCAAGGAGCAGCACCGATTTTTCATATTCCGCCTCGTAAAACATGTTCGCGATATTGGTTTCAGTTTCGCCGATATATTTACTTAACAAATCTGAACTCCGTTTAATCAGCAGAGGTTTGTCCAGCTCCCGGGCCAGATAATGACCGAATTCCGTTTTGCCGGTACCCGGAGGGCCGTAGAGACAGAGGCGGCCTTCGCCATGTTGCCGCAAACCCTGAACGATTCCTTTCAGATCCTGATCAGGGTTGACCGCGTCTAATCTGTAAGTTATCTGCGGGTGGGCGTTAATTAACGATTTGCAGGGATAACCCATGGCTATCTGGGTTGACTCCAGCAGTTTTTCGAGGCGTTTTTCATTTTCGGCCGGATCTTTTTGTTTCTGGTCGCGGACCACGCGGGCCGCCCGGGCAATGACGGCCGGGGCAGTATGTTTGTTGTCGGCCAGCAGCCCGAGCCACTCCGGCGTGATCGCGATCCCCTTAAAATAGTTTTCCAAAATTTCCAAACGGGTCGAACGCGGCGGGACTTTCAGATTTAAGACAATGTCAAAACGGCGGATAAAAGCACTTTCGGCAAAAAATATGTCGTTGGCAATCCAGATGGCCGGAACCGGGTTCTCTTCCAGGATTTGGTTGACCGAGGCTTTAAGGTTTAATGATTGTCCGTCGAGCAGGAAGCTGAAACCCTCAACCAGCAGGCTGTCAATTTCATCAAAAAGGAGCAAAGCCTCTTTTTGCCGTGACAAAACCTGCTGCGCCAGTTGAAAAGCCCGAATCCGTTTCGCTTTGTCGAACGGCCGATCTTCATCGCCGATATTGACGCCAAAAAGTTTGCTGCCGAGATCCCGGGCAACGGTTTTGGCAAATTCGGTTTTTCCGGTTCCCGGAGGGCCGTAAAGCAAAATATTTACCCCTTTTTTCCGCTGTTTACCGGCCTGCTTCAGGTGGTCGCGGATCATAGCAAAATTATCTTTGACATAGAGATAATTTTTCTCCGTTAACTCCGGCGGCCCAACCGGATTGAAATAATTTTGCAGCAGGGTTTCAGCGGTAATTTCGGCTTCCTGCAGGGCTTCGCCCAATCCTTCGAGCAGATCAAGTCTAAGCTCTATCCCGCAAGTTCCATCCCGGTCGATGCTCAACAAACCCGATTTGCTCAGCAAACTCTGACGGGAGATGGCGCTGCGGGTTTCCTGGTGGTCGAGATCGAGTATGGTTGCCAGGATATAGATAATGCTTTCAACCCCGACATTGCCCAGAAGCTCCATTATATTTTGCAGCCCTTCATTCCCTTTTAACAAAACTGTAAAGCGTAAAATATCACGTTCCGTATCATTTAAACCGATATAGTCGGCAATCTCCTGACTGTTGCGCTGCAGATGCTGATTGGGAGCGGCGGCTTCCCCGGCCAGATTTTCCCTCTGTTCTTCCAGGGCGGCAAAAAATTGCTCTTTATCCAACTCTTCACCTTCAAGTTCTTCCAGACCGATGGCGGCCAGGATATCCCGATCATCGGTGAACTCGTTATGTCTGCCGCCCAATTTTTTCCAACCCCGCAATTCAATAAGAGCAGTCAAGGCCCATTGCGCGATTAAAACCTGTTGTTTTTTGTCTCCGAGTAAAAATTTCGGGCTGACTTTTCGAGCTCTTCTACTTTTTCTACCAGTTTTTTTTCGCATGGGCGACCTCACTTTTTACAGGTTACGGTTTTTCAAAAAACAATTGCCATTTCTTATCTACTCCTCTATATACAACAGAATAACGACAAATGGAACACCTCCCCCTGTAGCTGGCGACATATAACGTCGCTATCTAGAGGGGCGCAAGCAGAGTAAATATAAACCGAGTAAAAAGCATCCCAGACCGCTATCGCGGCCACATATATACAAGTAACGTGAGAGGAACCAAATCTGTGTTTATCTGCGTTCATCTGTGGTTTCTACTTTTTTGTTGAACCACAGATGGACACGGATAGACACAGATAAAATCTACATAATTTCCTACAGTTACAAACCGTTAC
>WFRP01000038.1 GCA_015486505.1 Pseudomonadota bacterium
CTGGAGGGGGCGGGGGTGGTTTTTCGTAAGCGGTTGCGGAAACGATTTCGTTGTTTTTCGGAAGCGAGCGGGAGCCCATTAGTACCTTACAGGTTATTTTCGGTTTGAAAAAACAAGAAAATGTTCTGATAAGAGTACTTATTTGCGGGCCGAAAAGGCCCGATTGGGTTCCGGGGATTGTTCCCGCATTAGTACCTTACAGGTTATTTTCTTGTTTTTTTCGACAGCTTTTTTCCACTGTAAAAACAAGAAAATGTTCTGATAAGAGTACTTATTTGTGGGCCGCAAGGCTCCGTTTGGGTTGCGGGATCTGTTCCCGCATTAGTACCTTACAGGTTATTTTCTGCACCAAAAAACAAGATTTAATAATCAGAAAATGTTCTTAATAAGAGTACTTATTTGCGCCCAACGGAAGTGCCCTTGGGGTGCGACCATCGGATTGCCCTTGGGTGCGGGCTGCAAGGCTCCGTTTGGGTTGCGGGATCTGTTCCCGCATTAGCATTGCAACTGTTTGAGCGTAGTAAGTTTTGCAAGGCGGGCGCAGCGAGCTTAAAGGAAAAACAGAAATCTTAACGCCGAGCGGAGAAAAACCGCGCCCGCCCCCGGGTTCGGCTGAATAGTTACAAAAATCGATTGACAAATTAACTTTTTTAAGTGTATGCAACCGCCCATACCGCAAACAATCTGCCATTATGGTCTGACAAAAATGACTGAAAAGAATAATCTTCAAATTGAAACCGGCGCCCACCCGCAGATCACGATATTTTCCGACTGGTGCAAAAGCTGCGGCATCTGCGTGGCTTTCTGCCCGAAAACGGTTCTGGCGATGGATGAAAACCGCCAGGTTTTCGCCAAAGACCCGCAAAATTGTATCGCTTGTCATATGTGCGAGCTGCGCTGCCCCGATTTTGCCATCAATGTCAAAGAGGTTGAAAAACAACTGATTTCCGCGGAGGAATCTTAAATTATGAATAAAAAATCCTCCTACCGGTTGCTGCAGGGCAATGAAGCCGTGGCGGAAGGGGCCCTGGCCGCCGGAATTAATTTTTTCGCCGGTTATCCCATCACCCCGTCGACTGAAGTGGCGGAAATCCTTGCCGATCGCCTGCCCGCCGACGGCGGCAAGTTTATCCAGATGGAAGATGAAATCGGCAGCATTGCCGCGATCATCGGCGCTTCAATCGGCGGCTGCAAAGCGCTTACCGCGACCTCGGGGCCGGGTTTTTCGCTGATGCAGGAGAACTTAGGCTTTGCCTGCCTGGCGGAAATCCCCCTGGTAATCGTTAATGTTATGCGCGGCGGCCCTTCCACCGGGATGCCGACAAGTCCGTCACAGGGCGACGTTATGCAGGCACGCTGGGGCACCCACGGCGACCACCCGATTATCGTTCTGAGCCCGTCCAGCGTCGAAGAGGCTTTTCACTACACCATCAAAGCGGTTAACCTGGCGGAAAAATATCGCAATCCGGTAATTCTTTTAATGGATGAGGTTATCGCCCATATGCGCGCCCGGGTCTCACTGCCGCCGGAATCGATGGTTGAAAGAATTAACCGGGTCCATCCCAATATGCCGCCGGAGTGGTATCTGCCTTATGAACGCTCCGCCACCGGGGTCGCCCCGATGGCAAGTTTCGGCGACGGCTACCGTTACCATATTACCGGCTTAGTCCATGATGCCAAAGGCTATCCTACCGCCAGCCCGAATGAATGCCGCGACAATATTCGCGGTCTTTTCACAAAAATCGAGCGCGGTTTCCGGGAAATCTGTCTGGTTGATTACGAGCAGATGGAAGATGCCGAACACGCGATTGTCGCTTACGGCAGCATGGTGCTCTCCGCCCGCTCCGCCCTGGAACAGCTGCGTGAGTCAAATTGTAAAGTCGGTCTGATAAAACTCGGCACCCTGTGGCCGTTCCCGCGCTTTGCCCTGGAACAATATCTGCCGCAGCTTAAAACAATCCTGATACCTGAACTCAATATGGGCCAGATCTATCGTGAGATACTCAGGGTTAATGCGGGCAAGGCGGTAATCGAAAAACTCAACCGGGTCAACGGCACCCTTATCACTCCCAGTGAACTCGTCAAAACAGTTAAAGGATTAATACGATGATCAGCAACTCGCAACTGGTCAACAAATATTTTCGCCACAACAAAAAATTCCCCCATATCTGGTGTCCCGGCTGCGGCATCGGTACAATTTTAGGGAGTATGTTGCGGGCGGTTGACGCTTTGGCTCTGGATAAAAATGAAATCGCCTTTGTTTCGGGCATCGGTTGCACCGGCCGGGCCCCGGTCTATGTTGATTTCAACACCCTGCACACCACCCACGGCCGGGCTCTGCCGTTTGCCACCGGCTTAAAGTTGTCGCGGCCGGAATTAAAAGTAATCGTGGCCACCGGCGATGGTGATGCCGCCGCCATCGGCGGCAACCATCTGATTCACGCCTGCCGCCGCAACATTGATATCACCACAATCATTTTCAACAACTATATCTACGGTATGACCGGCGGCCAGTACAGCCCGACAACCCCGCACGGCGACAAAGCCTATACCTGCAAACTCGGCAATATCGAAAGACCTTTCAATATTGCCGCGCTGGTTGAAGCCGCCGGGGCCACGTTTGTCGGCCGCAGCACCAGCTACCACACCCTGCAATTGCAGAATATTATAAAAAAAGCCATCACCCACAAAGGCTTTTCCGTGGTCGAGGTCATCACCCACTGCCCGACCACTTACGGCCGTATCAATAAAAAAGGCAGCGCGGTTGATATGCTGAGCTGGCAGAAAGAGGTGGCGGTCGACAAAACCCGGGCCGCAAAAATGGATGCAAAAGAACTTGAAGGAAAGATTATCACCGGTGTCCTGATGGAGAAGGAATTGCCGGAGTTCTGTGAGCAGTACGACAAAATCATTGCCGAAGCCCAAAATCAGCAATAGGGGAAAGCCATTGAGCCAGACAACAACTGAAATCAGATTGGCGGGGAGCGGCGGCCAGGGTTTGATTACCGGCGGCATCATTCTCGCTGAAGCGGCAATTCTTGACCATAAAAATGTCGTCCAGAGCCAGTCTTACGGCCCTGAGGCCCGGGGCGGGGCCAGCCGGGCTGAAATTATTATCGCCGAGGGCCCGATCTTTTTCCCCAAAGCCACCTGGGTCGATATATTTCTGGCAATGAGTCAGAAGGCTTGCGACCAGTACTCTTTCGACATTAAAAATGACGGAATATTTATCGTTGACACAACCTATGTCAAACAGATTCCGACCAGCAGCGCCGTCGCGATTCCGATATCCGCCGCCACCCGGGAGAAATTCGGCAAGGAGCTTTTCAGTAATATCGTGGCGCTGGGGGTTCTCTGTGAAGCCTGCAAGGTGGTCAGCGGCAAAGCCTTAAAAGCGGCGATCAGCCACCGGGTTCCGAAAGGAACCGAAAAGATTAACCTGGAAGCCTTTACTTTCGGTCAGAAACTGGCCCGGGAGGCGCAGAAAAACCATAATGAAGCCGACAGCGAGGCCATTGCCGCCGACACTTAAGTTGTCCGCGATTTAAGACACAGTTGCCGCCTGGGCCCGAAAACGGCGGGCCAATTCAAGTTCCCGGCCGCGAACGTAAGTGCAGATAATTTCCCGTATTTCCTCATCGAGGCCGACAAACTCAACCCCGATCGATTTTTCATCCGCCATTACCGGGCGCAGCTTAATCTTTATCGGTTTACTGCGGCCGGGAAAAGCCAGCTGCAGCCCGGCTGATTCCTGAATTACACTTTGAGCCGCGATCGGCAAACGGCAGCCGCCGCCGCTGATCTCAATCAAGGGGAATATCCCGGCCGGCGTTTTCAAGAGAACCGGCTCTTCAACCGACGGCGCCACCCGGAAGAAGCGGCGCCGGTCGTTGCCTTCCAGTTCCTTAAAATCAATTTTAATCATTTCTTTTTCACCGCCCGCTTTTTAAACAGAAATTCAACCCGTCGATTACGCGCCCGATTCTCGGCATTAAGATTGGGAACCAGAGGCTGGGTATCGGCGTAACCGGTTGCCGTCAAACGTTCCGGTTGCAAACCCCGATCCAGCATATAACGCAACACGGTTGTCGCCCGCAGGGCGGAAAGTTCCCAGTTCGAAGAAAACTTGCCCGCGCTTATCGGCAGGTTATCGGTATGCCCTTTAATATCAAGGTGAAAATCGTGGTATTTAAGCGCGATACTGACAATTTTATCCAATACGGCCCGCGCCTTCGGATTGATTTCCGCCGACCCGCTTTTAAACATCGCCTTACCGCCGACCCGCAGCAGGGCTCCGTCTTCACCCAGATCAACGACATTCGAGCTGCTCAGTTTTTCATCATTGACAATATCTTCCAGCTCACTGGCCACCGTTTTCTGCGGTTTCCGTTTCGGCAGCAGATTTATAAGCGCGTCGCCTTTATCTTTATGTTCTTCAATTACGTTCATCGGTACGGCATTGCCGAGGCTTATCCGCACCTCATTCATAATTGAACGAAACTTTTTGTTATCGACACTGCTGATCGAAAAAAGGAGCACAAAAAAACAGAGCAGCAAGGTTGACAGGTCGGCAAAAGTTGCCAGCCATTCGCTTTCGCCCTCACTCTCAGGCTCGGTAAAATGTCCGCGTGATTTGGCCATAACCTGTTACTCCGCGGCCGGCGGCGGGTTGCGTTTAAATATCTCGTTTTCAACATCCTGGCGAATGCCGGGCGGCAGAAAAGATGAGAGTTTTTCGTAGACCATCAAAGGGTTGCTTGATTCAAGAATTGAGCGCGCCCCTTCAAAGATAATTTCTAAAAGCAAGACCTCCCGCGCCGTCCGCGCCTTAAGTTTGCCGGATAACGGCAGAAAAAACATCGTAGCCAGCAGGGAGCCGTAAAATGTCGTCAGCAAGGCAACGGCCATCGCCGGCCCGATCGTATCCGGATTTTCAAGGTTACTTAACATCTGCACCAGGCCGATCAAGGTCCCCAACATCCCGAAGGCCGGAGAAATATTCCCCATTTTACGAAAGATTTCCTGCGGGATATAATGCCGTGCCCGCATCGAATCAATCTCAATCGCCAGGGTATTGGCAATCATCTCGTGCTCGGCCCCGTCGGCAATCATCTGGCAGGCTTTGCGTAGAACCTGATTGTTGCTTTTCACATCCTGTAAGGCCATAATGCCCTTCTTGCGGCAGACCTCAGCCAGTTGAATCATCAGCCGGACGACATCTTCGGGTTTTTCCTCCTTATCCCAAAAAACAATCAGCATCGCTCTGAACGCGGTAATAATATCACCGAAAGGGAAATTAAACAGGGTTGCCGCCAAAGTCCCGCCGACCACGACCATCAGCCCCGGCACATTGACAAAAAGCAACATCGAACCACCCAGATAGATGGCGGATATAATCAGCGAAAATCCGGCTAAAATTCCAACAAAGGTGGCAATATCCATTCAAACCTCAAGGAAACAAAAAAAGCATAGGCCCCACCCGCAATCAGGCGAGTTTTTAAAATAATACCGGAGTCGGCCTGTAAGCCGAATTCTGTGCTTTCATCCTGATAAAAGACAAAAGTGATGATCATTCATCTAGGACTGCAGTTGCCCGCAGCCTCAAGCGGCCTACCCGTTCCGCCGTATCTGTCGCCAGCGGCAGATAATCAAGACGAGCCGCCTTGACTCTCTCGTGGAGAGCAGCGGAACCTATTTGGCCTTGCACCGGATGGGGTTTACCAAGCTGCCGCTGTCACCAGCGACACTGGTGAGCTCTTACCTCACCGTTTCACCCTTACCCTTAAAATAAATTAAAGGCGGTCTGTTTTCTGTGGCACTTTCCTGCCTGTCACCAGGACTTCGCGTTACGAAGCATCCCGCTCTATGGTGTTCGGACTTTCCTCCCGCAGCCAAAACTGCCGGCGATCATCCAGCCGACTCCGGTCGACAACTATTTTCAGAGTATCTCTATTTTTCAGCCGCGGCTGCGGCCCGGTTAACCATAATCCGCTGACAGTTAGGGCAGCACATCATCTCCTGACCCTTCAGCAGATCATTATAAACCTGCGGCGGAACATTAACATTACAGCCCAGGCAGGTCCCGTTTTCGGCCGCAACCACGGCATTTTTGAAGCGCTTGCGAATCCGTTGATAACGCCGCAAAAAAGTTTGATCAAGGTCTTTAGTCTTGGCCTGCCGCCCGCGCTCACCGGATTTGATTTTACGCTCAAGGGTCGCAACTTTAGCGGCAATCTGCTTCTCTTCAAGAGCCATCTCTGCAAATTTCGCGTCCAGCTCTTTCTCATTTTCAGCAATCTGCCCTTTAATCAGATCAATCTCTTCAACCAGGCCGGCAAGTTCCAGATCCAGTTTTTCCAGCTGTTTCTGATTATGCTCAAGCTCTTTCAAGACGGCAAAATACTCTTTATTATTCGCGATTTGCGTTATTTTCTCTTTTGATTGCGCAATCAGGCCTTTCAACTGCTCGACTTTATCGCGCAGATCGCGACGATCAACCTCTTTTGCAGCCAGTTCACTCTGATACTCCTCGTCCGCGCCCTTGAGCAGAGCAATATCCTCTTTAATGTTATCAAGTTTTGGCGCAAAGCTCTCCTGGGTGTCACGAATTTCATCAAGACCCGCGTCAATTTCCTGAAGCTCCCAGAGAAGCTGCATCTGTTTTTCCAACGTTTTTCCTCCTGTTAAAGATGATTGTTCCTACACTGATAAAAAAACCGGCTCAAAACTTTTCTGAGCGGGTTGTTAATCCCCTGAGACACTAAATCAGCGCCCAGGGTTCCGGTTCCGCGGCGGCAATTGCAACCTTTATATCAGCGTCCGCTGCCGCAATTAATTTTCGGCACCAGGTAGCGCAAACCTCAAGCACCGGCCTTTCCGTCGCAAAATGTCCGGCATCAAGCACCGGAATCCGCGCCGCCTCCAACACCGCCCGGGCATCGTGATGTTTCAGATCCCCGGTAATAAACAGATCCGCCCCGGATTTCCGGGCCGCGTCATACAAAGAAAAGCCACTGCCGCCGCAGAGGGCAATTTTTTGCACCTTATCTTTCAGATTTTCACCAATCAGTCTGACTGCCGCCGCGCCCAGCTTTTCTTTCACAAACAAGGCAAAATCTTTAAGCGCGACCGGCTTATCGAGAACCCCGACCCGGCCGGCGCCGCAGCTGGAATCCGCCGAATTCAGCGGATAGACATCGTAAGCCGGAACTTCATAAGGATGGGCCTGACATAGCGCCGGCAATACCGCCGGCAAAGAGCTTTCCCGGACAATCGTTTCTAAACGAATTTCGTCAACAAAATTTATTTTACCGATTTCACCAATCCGCGGCCGCGCCCCTTTTTCCGGGAAAAAAGTGCCGGTTCCCGAACTGCGAAAGGAACAGTCCCGATAAGGGGCCCTGCCGATCTTCCCGGCCCCGGCCGCGAACAGAGCCTCCGCGACCCGATCAACCGCTGCCGCCGGAACAAAGGTTACAAGTTTACAGTTTTTCCCGGCATCCGGCAGCAGGGGAGAACAATTTTTAAGGCCGAGAAGTCGCGCGAGCTGGTCGTTAACCCCGCCGGCAACACTGTCAAGATTGGTATGGGCACTGAAAAGCGTCATTTCGGCCGCCAGCACCCGGCTGATTAAATTCCCCGGAAAAACATCAAGATCAATCCGGGCTAAAGGCTTGAACAAAAGCGGGTGATGACTGAAAATAAAATTGGCCCCGCAATCCCGAGCCTCGTCAATTACCTCAGCGCTAATATCCAGACAACATAAAACCCCCCGCAAAGGATATTGCCGGCTGCCGACTTGTAAACCGCAGTTGTCCCAGGATTCACTCAAGGCGGGCGGAATTTCACGCTCAAGAAATGCAATCAGATCCGCGTGCCGCAGCGGCCCTTCTCCCTGTGCAACCGCCCACGTCATAAAGAAACCTCCTCCATAAAAAAAAGTGCGCCCATTTCCGGGTGCACTTCTATTTTTTCTCTTTCCCGCGACCCCGCCGCTTTAGGGACGAAGCTTCGGACAACACAGGCAGGGCTGAATATTTTTCTAACAAACAGCATCTCTTCTCATAAAATTTGGCGGAAGACAAGCCTTCCGCTCGATGCAGATGATGGGCCCACCTGGGTTCGAACCAGGGACCTACCGGTTATGAGCCGGTGGCTCTTCCAGCTGAGCTATAGGCCCGCTACCAGCTAAACTGAACCTTTTCACCTACACCAGAATACACGGTTTTGTCAAGAAGAAAAAAAGTTCACAACATTTGTACTATTTACATTTGGCCGAATCTCCGCTATATAGCAGGCTATGAATTCAAGCACTGATAAAAATAATTCAGCCTCGAATTTCAGCCGCAGCATAAAGCATCTTGAGAAGCTTCTTGCAGAAATCAAGATCCTCTGGCCGGAAAAAGCGGAGCTTCTGCAGCGCCGGCAGCAGAGTTTGAGCAGCATAGCTGAACTTCGTTTGAATTTCAGCCTGCCGCTCACCTGTATCGGCCCGGTAAAATCCGGCAAAAGCACCCTGATCAACACTCTGGCCGGGGCCGACCTGCTGCCGACCGGGGCCGGGATCACCACCAGTTTCCCGGCCACCCTGACCGCCGGCAAAAAATTCTCCGCCGAAATCAAACTGCAACCGGAAACCATCATTAATGAAATGTTTACGCGGGCCGTCGGCCTGCTTTTCAGCGATGAAACCGAAACCGGTGCCCGTTCTCCGTTTAGCGTCTCCGAACGACAGCAGGTCAAAAAACTTCTAGACGGCTATCAGAACAGCGGCAACCTCACCCGCCACGGCATTTTTAACGAATCCTATCGCCTGCTCAAAAATATTATTGCCGGAGCCGAAAAAATCGGGGGATACTACCTTGATAAAAATCTTGATTTAAGCCTGGACGATCCGGATAATCCCGCGTACCGGAAATTTATTCGTGACGAAACCTTATCACCGTTTCTTAATGAAATTCATATCAAGGCGCCGTTAAAACTGCTGCCGCCGCATCTTTCACTGCGCGACCTGCCGGGGCTCGACACCCCCAACCCCAGCCATCAAAGCATAATTATTCAGCAACTCAGCGAGAGCCCGGCCTTACTTTATGTTATCAGCAGCCGTATCGGTTTACGTCAGGCCGATTACCAACTGCTTGAGCACCTGCATAAACTCGGGCTCCACGAACGCCTGCTCTTTGTCATCAATCTCGACCTCGACGTTCACGCCAACACTGACGAGCTCAATAAAATGAGCGAACGCTGCGCCGACGAACTTGGCGAATTAGGTTTCGCCCAGCCGAAATACGCTTTTTCCGCGCTGGCGCTCTTCTGGTCGCAGCCGGGAATTGCCGACAAGCTCAACCCGGCCGCCAGACGCCGCTGGGAAAGCTGGCAGGAAGATAAGGAAAAGTTTAATCTTTCAATAACCGGCGCCCGTAAATTTCTTGCACGCCTCCGGGAACTGGGCCGTAATGAATCCGAAGAAGCCCTCTTGCAACACAGTGAAAAACTCCTGCAGCAGGTCAAGAACAATACCCGCCGCCTGCTTGAAAGTGAAATCAGCCGCCTGACACAGGCTGACGAAGCTGTAAACCCGGACGGCAAACCGCTGTTTGACGACTGCGCCCGGGTTGAAAGCGTCCGGGTTGAAAGCGAAAGGATTATCACCGGCATCTGTAATGAAGCGGAGAAATTCTGCCACCAGCAGATAGCGCGCTGGCTCGACGAGCGCGGCCCGTCGGGTCTGCTCCGGCAACTTGAAATGATTATCGCGGGCTATCAGGCCCCGGAGAATTTAATCCCGGAAAAAACCCGTAACCCGCTGACCCCGGTCCGCATCATCGACAACCACTTTCAGATGACAATTCCGGCCCAAATCCAGGAAAGAGTAACCCTTGAAACCTTAAGGTTCCTGAAAACCCTGCATACGGAGCTTAACCTACGCCTTAATAAAGGCTGCTTACCGCTCTTTGTCATCTGTGAAAATTTTACTCAAAACCAGGAAATCGACCAGGAAGAATTGCCGCTGCCGCTGAAAATAAACGGGCAAATCCCGCTGTTTACATTAAAAAATGAGGTTGAGGAACGTTTTGCGATTGTCAATAAGACCCGGGATCTGATCCGGCTTTTAGGCCGAAAAATAACCCGCTTCAAAAAACGCCGTTCTCTTAGTCAGGAGTACAGCCGGCAAATAAAAAAGGCAGCTCAAAAAGAGCTGCCGCGCCGACTTAATAATTACCGGGAGCAACTTAAATTCGCTTTTATGCGCCCGCATATTAATGAATGCCGAAAAATTATAACTGATTTCTTTACTGATTTTCTGGAAAGCACTCAGGCGGCTCTGGCCCAATCCGGCAAAATTGCCGACCACAACCGGGAAACCGCCGCCGAAAAGGCAGCCGAGCTTGAAAATATTCTGGAACGCCTGCGGGATATTTAAACGGCGTAAAGAATTACGTCCGGCCCGCGGCCCCGGCAATTCAAATTATAAATGTAAATATTCAGCCGAATCCGGGGTCGGGCGCGGTTTTTCTCCGCCAGGCGTTAAGATTTCTGTTTTTCCTTTAAGCTCGCTGCGCCCGCCTTGCAAAACTCGTTTACGCTCAGACAGTTGCAATGCTAATGGGCTCCCGCTCGCTTCCGAAAAACAACGAAATCGTTTCCGCAACCGCTTACGAAAAACCACCCCCGCCCCCTCCAGAAGGTGGGGGGGGGGTAAAATTTGGCTGAATAGTTACTTA
>WFRP01000039.1 GCA_015486505.1 Pseudomonadota bacterium
AGTTACCACCGACCCGGACCCCATCGACAATACCATCTAAAATACGCCGGGGCCTGAGCGCCTGATTGGTTCGGTTTTTAGAACGGTATAAGGGCTCACTGTCACCGGGATCGGCAACACAGAAACCATAACGATTGATTATCGGCTGAGCTCCGAGACCGAAACCGACCGTGTCACGGTTAACTCCGACAATGCCGGTAATCGAGCCGCCGAAAGGATCCAGCGCGGAAGGGGAATTGTGGGTTTCAACCTTGTCCGTAACCAGATAGTCATCATCAAAGATAATGCCGCCGGAGTTATCAACAAAGACCGAAACACAGATATCATCAGCGCCGCGTCGGGCCCGGATTTCCTGAGTCGCACCTTTGATGTAGGTCTTATACAAACCGGCTTCAAGATCATCCAGGGCGGCGGCAAAAATTGTGTGTTTACAGTGTTCGGACCAGGTCTGGGCCAGGGCTTCCAGTTCAAGATCGGTCGGCGAGCGTTTTTCAACTGTTGCAAAATAGTCAGCAATAGTTTGCAGTGATTCAAGATCTAATGCCAGCGGGCCCCGGCGGACCGGGTTGCCGTCGGCATCATAATGATCAATAATGCCGCCTTTACCCAGGGCCGTAAGTTCACTTTCTGATATTGCAAGATCAACCCGGCTTACACCTTTACCAACCCCGAGCTGCACCCGGGGAATAACTAAATCCATCCCCGCTTCAATTTCATAACGGGCCTTATCTTTCCACGCCAGACGTTCGATCAAGGAATTGGCGAGAAAACGACCGATTAAACAGTAATCATTTTCGCTAAGGTTTTTGGCTTGAACATAATAAATCCGGCTTGAGTAAACTCCCTGTTCCGGTGCCAACGGTGCCCCCCAGGCATCAGCCAGGGTTTCAGCTGCAGTATGGGCGCTATTATCGGTAACTCCCGGCAAAAAACCAATCTCTAAAATGGTATCCGCGGTCCCGGCCGGCCGTACCTCATCGATCAGAATGTCATGGACCACCGGGTTTAAGAGTAACTCTGCGGCTTCCTGAAGCTGTTTCTCACTAAATTCACCCTCCAGAGTATAGACTTCTGAAAGCCAGACATTTTCTATGGTGGTCGCTAACTCCAAAGCATTCAAATGATCCCGTAGCAAAAAACCCCGGGTATCAAGATCAATATCACGAAAAAATATTTCGAGACGGTGGCCGCTTAAATTTTTTTTCATAAAAAACCTTAAAAAAGATAATTAAATCCGCAATAGTCGGAGTGTCATAGTTACTGCTTATGGCCGCGTAAAAAGCGTCCCGGATCGCTATGGCAACACATATCTACAGGTAACATATGTTTTTCCTCTGCGACCCTGCGCCTCTGCGCGAGATAAAAGCAGTTTTCGCGCAGAGGCGCGGAGACGCGGAGAGAACTTATTACGAATAGTTAGCAAATCGGTGTTAATCTGCGTCCATCTGTGGTTGATACTTTTTTAATTGAACCACAAGACACAGATAAAAGCAAGTTGGGATATTTGCCATTTCCGGGTTAGCCGTAGCGTCCCGGATCGCTATCACGGCCACATATTTGAAAGTAACGTGTACTTTTCCGCTAAGCAGAAATTTCGTTTTCCGCTAAAACCTTAATATAGGGCAGTTCCCGATATTTTTCATTATAGTCAAGTCCGTAGCCGACGACAAAAACCGCCGGGATTTCCACACCGCAATAATCCGGTACCATTTCGGTTTGGTTGCAACCTGACTTACTTAATAAGACACAGGATTTCACTTGAGCGGCCCCTTTTGCCTGCAGCCAGGCCGTAACCTTCTGCAAAGTCAGACCGGTATCAAAAATATCATCAATTACAATTACATTACGTTGCCGACAAAATGACTCGTCAACTGAAAGCTGTTTAATCACCACCTTCCCGCTGCTAGAGCTGCCGACATAACTGCTGACCAGAAGGTAATCAACTGCCACATTTAACTGGTGATAACTCAATTGCCGGCAAAGATCCGCCAAAAAAGGCTGGCAACCCTTCAAAAGACCGAGCAGCAATACCGAATGACCCATAAAATCAGCCGCAATTGCCGCCGCCAGTTCAGCCACCACTTTTTTCAGGTCGCCTTCACTGTAAAGAACTTCAGACATACTTTCTCCTTATCGCTTGTCGTCTATAACGAAAAGGGCCGACTTGTCAAGAAAGGAAGGATTTTTCTTGACTCAAACCGCTTACGCGTCTATATGATGCCCCAATCTTAACTATATTATTAGTACTTCACAGGCGGTCTGAACCTTTATGTTTACCGGCATTATTGAAGAAATCGGCACCGTCAACAGTACGAATATGGCGAAGGGCTCAGGCGAACTGAAAATCGGCGCCTGCCTTATCCTGGACGATGCCAAACTCGGAGACAGTATTGCCGTAAACGGGGTCTGCCTGACAATTACCCGGATTAACGGTTCGGAAATAAGCTTCGATGTTTCAGCTGAAACCCTGCGGCGCTCCAACCTCGGGGGCTTGAAAAGAGGCGACCGGGTAAACCTGGAAAGGGCGCTGGCGGTCGGCGGCCGTTTTGGCGGGCATATGGTCTCCGGCCATATCGACGGAACCGGTACGTTGCTGGCAAAAAAAGATGAAGGCAATGCCATAATCTTTACTTTTAAAGCGCCGCCCGAAATCATGCACTTCCTGATTGAAAAAGGCTCGATTGCCATTGATGGCATCAGCTTAACAATTTCCGCTTTAAGCAGTGACAGTTTCAACGTCGCCGTAATCCCGCACTCGCTGCAGCAAACAACCCTGGGGAACAATAAGATCGGCACCACCGTCAATCTGGAAAATGATCTGGTGGCGAAATATATCGAAAAACTGACCCAACCGCGCAATGCTGAAAACGATCCGTCGCAATCAGGCGGCTTAAGCCTGAACATGCTGCAAGAGCA
>WFRP01000040.1 GCA_015486505.1 Pseudomonadota bacterium
CACCTTCTGGAGGGGGCGGGGGTGGTTTTTCGTAAGCGGTTGCGGAAACGATTTCGTTGTTTTTCGGAAGCGAGCGGGAGCCCATCAGCATTGCAACTGTTTGAGCGTAAGCGAGTTTTGCAAGGCGGGCGCAGCGAGCGTAAGGAAAAACAGAAATCTTATATGCCTAGCGGAGAAAAACCGCGCCCGACCCCGGATTCGGCTGAATAGTTACAAAAATTGTAAAATTTCAGGAACATATTATTTATGAAAAATTATTTTCTCGTTGCTCTTGCCATCTCTGTTTTCATTACCCTTGGCGCCTGTGCCCCCAAAGTCGCCTATCAGGCTCAGGATTCAATGCGGGCGGCGGCCAATGAAGCCTCCAGTCAGGCCCGACAGACCAAGAAGACGAGTAAGGCGCTAAAGAAAGATCGTTATAAAATGAAAGGTGATATCAACAGTATCAAAGCGGCCGAGCGCCTTTTTGACCAAAAAAGCGGCATTGTTCTCTCTTATTGATTTATCCCGGGAACCGACCGCTCTCTTGAGATAAAAATTTTGGCTATGAAAAAGTTTATTTTCCCCAAATCTCTTTGCGCCGGCATAATATTGAGTTTAATATTCGCGCTCAACTGTCAACCAGCGGCGGCGGCGGTGGCCAATTTCTGCTGGTGCGGTTTTTTTGTCACGCAAAACAGTGGCCGGGAACAAAATCTCGCCCCGGAATTAAGCAAGATCTACCGCAAACACATTAAACGCTACGAAGACCCGAAAAACGGCGTCATCATCAAGGCCTTAAAACGCTTAAAATGGGATGAATTAAATTATTACGGCTATATCGGCCGGCCGCAAAGTGATGGCGAATATTCTCCGGAACTGGAGAATCTGGAGACAACCTACGGACTTTTCCTTGCCATCGAACAGGTGCTTAATTTTTCTCCCGACGTTACCATTGTCCACGGACAAAAAGTTTCAAGCTACAGCACTTACATTTTCGGCTCGCTGAATCTGTTTCATCTTAAAAGCCGCAACCTGCTCTCTTCCCGGCCATTCTTCGTGATCTTGAGGGAGAATAAACCGGCCGACACCGCGGCGATGCTCGATACGGCTCTGGCAAAATTCGCCCGGCGGCTGAATAACCCCGCCAATCGCTTCACCAAAAGAATGCTTAACGACTGGCAGGAGTTTTTCGGCTCTCCCGGAGAACAGCGGGATGTCGTGCGCCAGGCTTTGGGAGAACTCGACAACACCTACGGGGTGGCGCCTCTATGTAAAGGCTGTATCCGGATAAAAGGCGATAAAGTCAATCAAAGCACCGAAAAACAACTCAAAACTTTTATTCGCTACTATTTCAACGCGACGATGGCCAACTACAAACCAGTGGTTTTCCTGCCCGGTTTCAGCGCCAAAATCAGCGAGAGTGTCCACACTCTGGTAAGCGCCACCAAAGAGGGCGATGTGACTTATGCGGAGGAGTGTCTTAAAGGCTACGATGATTCCGGTCAGACCCAGCTCTGTCTCAAGATAGCGCCGCCGCGCAATCTGGTCAAATTAAGCCTGCGCTGCCTGGTCGAAAACGGCCCTCTATCCGACCACGACACCTACTTAAGAACCTATAACACCATGCTCGATATCGGAATATTTTTCCCCGAACGAAAAACCCCGGTTATCCGTTCTCTGAGCAACCGCTATCAACAGCTGCTCACCAGTACCAGAACACCGTCAAACATCTATTATTTTAACAGTTTAATTAATGCGATTACCGAACTTAAAATAACGACACTGGCCGACCACACTGAGTAATGCGGAAAACAGATCCCGCAACCCAAAAGAAAGTTACCGGCCCGTACCCAAGGGCAATCCGCTGGTCGCAAATAAGTACTCTTATCAGCTTCTACTTTTTCTACTTTTTTTAATTTTTTAACTGATTTTAGGTTTCGCCTGATTATGATTTATTTACGCCGGAACAATTGCTATCTCTACATTCTTTTCTTTATTTTAACCTTGTCTCTTTTGCCGGCCCCGGCCGGGGCGGCGGCCGTCATCAGGGTTGATGCCCTGGTTGTCAGAGCCAAGAGTATGGCCGCGGCCGAAAGCAAAGCCCGGCACCTGGCGCTGGATCGAGCCCTGACTATGATGGGCAATAAAAAAATCCCGCCGGCGGCCAAAACCGCCGCCCAGGAAAAGGCTGAGCAACTGGTCACATTCCGCCGGATACTCAACCGCAAAGCCAAAGCTGACGGCTCGGTTCAACCGGTCTTTTTCTGCGATGTCGACAAGCGCAAACTCCAGGATTTAATCAGTAAAAAACAGCAGGGCACCATTAAATCGATGGATCGGCCGCAGATCAATATCGGCATTGTCTTTCGCACCCTGCCGGCGGATCTGAATGCCGACCGCCAGGCTTTTCTGGACCGCATCAATAACCATCTCGAAGAGTATTTTGCCGACGGCGGTTTTCGCATCGCCCCGCCCCCGGCACAAATGCTGGAAACGATGTCAGCAGGTCGGAAAGCTAATGAGGTTTTTAAGAGTTTTGTCCATAATTCCAGTGAAGTCAATTATCTGCTTTACGGCGCCCTGGATATCAACCCTGAAGATGTCCGCAAACTTGACGACGGCCGCTATTATAAAACCCGGGTCGGACTTGTTTTGCGCTTTTACGATATCCTCTCCCACGATGTCATCTCTTTCAGCCGCGACGTTTACGGCACCGGGGAAACTGAAAAAGCCTCGGTCATTAACGCTATGCGCAACTGCGCCAGGGTTATCAGTGAAAAGGTCGCGGTTAATGAGGTGGTGGCTGACTGGCAGAGAAAACTTAACGAAGGATTCGAATACAGTCTCCAGTTCTGCGGTTTTCACGATCACGGCTGGGGCCGCAAACTGCGCCGCGCCCTGAAAAAAGAGGGACATTTCACCAGTAAAAGCCGGGGCCGGAATTTGACCAAAATTTATCGCTTCAAGGCCGATCCCGGGCGTTTTCTCCATCCCTCGATTGATTTTGAAGATTTTCTGGATGATTTTGTCGCTGATAATCCCGAATTTGAGAATGTAGAGTTTGGTTTGATGGTCCAGAATGACCGGCTCTACTATGTTTTCGGTGACGATGAACAATGCTTTGATGTCGGTTTTGCTGATGCCGAAGATGCGCTTAAATAGTAGTAAGTAAAGAAATACCCATAAGTCAAGCCTGACCCCGGTTATTAAAATGAGGTGGAGATGTTTTCCGACAAATCTACAAATTTTCTCAAATATGCAGTATGCCTGTTTTTCACACTCTTTTTAATACTCCAAAACGGTTTGAATGCCGCCGCAGCAAGCCCGGAACCGGCAAACCCTGGCAAACGCTGGCTTATAGCGGTCGGCATCTGCAAATTTGCCGACACCAGGATTCCGAATCTCACCTACTGCGTTGCCGATGCTGAAACGATTGCCGACTATTTTAAGGATGACCGGGTTGACCCTGAGCAGATAATTTTGTTAACCAATGAAGCGGCGAGCCGCAAGGCGGTTACGGATGCCCTGCGGCTGGTGTCTGAAAAAATCGCCCCTGAAGACTCGCTCTTCTTTTTCTACTCAAGCCACGGCGCCGGCGACGACTCCGGCACCACCTATTTTATTACTTTTGATACAGTCTTTGATGAGTTGGCAACAACGGCTCTGCCGATGCAGGAATTGAAAAAAGAGGTTGAAAATATTAACTGTCGCAATATAGTTATGATGATAGACACCTGTCACAGCGGCGGGGTTAAATCTCTGGGCCGCCAGGATGAAAAGGCTCTCAACAAACTGGTACGTTCCGCGAACAAACAGACCCGAATCGCCATTCTTACATCTTCGCGGACTAACGAATCCTCAATTGAATCG
>WFRP01000041.1 GCA_015486505.1 Pseudomonadota bacterium
AGTATGTTTGATACGCCGGCATTATTAGGGTCCTTTTTAAGATAGGAAACAATAACTGAATCTGAAAATTGAGTCACTTGACGTGAAGTGAGACAAGGTCCACTTGGCGTCTCAACGGCTTCACTATAGTTAATTCCGGAGGAAATATGATTAAGTATTGCTTTAAGACGTGGAAAAGTCATATTTCTTTCTATTCTTTCGATAGGCTTAGCAGTCTCATCAACGTGTGACTTGAAGCCAAGGATATCTAGAAATAGGCAGTAACGTTCGTTGTAGTCATTTGAAGTCATAGATTTATCGTATTTTAAAAAATTAAAAGATGGAGGAAATCGCGCAGAAATCGGACAGAAATCGGGGACAGACCCCATTTTTCTATCCGGACGTTGATTACTCCCAGCTTTTCATCTTATCAAACAATTCTGTAAATTCATTTGGTACCGGCAGGGTGCGGAAGATGGATTTTTTTCTGTTTTGTGCTGATTTTAGTCCCAGCAGTTTATCAAGAAGCGGGTTTATCACTTTTTTGTAAAACATTTTACCATGTACCCAGTGTTTTAATTTTTCTTGAATATCCAGCATGGAAACTTCGTCAAGTCTGGCCTGAAAGTCTTTCCATAATTGGTCCGGTTCCAGAAAATCGTGCCATTCCTCAAACGTCTCCCTGATTTTCCGCTCATCCAGCGCAATTTCGGGATCAAGCAGTTTTTCCTTGAAACCAAGGCTCCGTAAGCCTTCCCACAACGGATTGACAATCTTCCAGAGAACACCGTGGGCAACCCATTTATCGAGATCAGTAATAATTCCGTTTTCCAGCCCACTCAACCCATCGGCAACCTTTTCCCGCTGTTTCGACGGGAAAGCTTCCCATAGTTCATCCGGTACAATCATGTAATTTTCGATGCAGAACCTGGGCAACACCCAAAGATTGGGATGCTCCTGTAACCTATCTGAAATAATTTCAGCAGTCCATTCATCTCGGTCAACTATCCCCAGCCATCCCGTTTTCTTTTGCAGAATCGCCAGGACGTTTTTCTTGCTTTGGGCTTCGGCGACAATCCAATTATTTTCCCAATCGGGTTTTCCCTTGTCTAAAAAGGCGCTGACTGCTTGAACGTCATCAGAACCTTCAACCAGCAAAACCTGTTTTGGGCGGTTGCCGATTTTCTGTTCTTCTATTCTTTTGATAATCTCGCTGATTGAAGCCATGACTAATCCTTGTCCTGATCATTCAGAATGATTCTTTTGCCCCGGTTTTCATATCTCTGCCAGATTTCGGTAACATGCGAGGTGATGAGCAGTTGGGCTTTCCGTTCTTCAACAAGTTTCTCCAGGGCAGCCAGCAGGGGGTTGAGCAGGGAAGGATGGATATGCAAGTCCGGTTCATCGATCAAGACAATGCCGCCGGGCTGCAGCCAACGGCTGAGTTGGTAAATAAGGATCAGTATCTGGTGCTCACCAGCGCTGAGTTCATCAAGGGAATGAAATATTCCTTTACGATGCTTGAGCTTCACTCGCAGGCGGTTTTCTCCTGGATTGATGTCCGGATCGATCACCTTTCCGGCCAGAAAACGGTTCAGGTCACGAATGACCTGGTGGTATTTATGCAGTTGAGTCGTTTTTAAAGCGATCAGCGAGGCTTCAAGCTGACCTTTCCAGTGATCCGAGACCAGGTAACGGGTTAACCAGCGTTGGGTTGTATCATCGGGAGCGGGTTCGGAGATATTGCGTTTCGGCACCACCCAGCGGCGTTCTTCGGCGTCTAGAAAAATAACATTGGGACAGTCGACTTTATCGTGAGAGAGCCACATTCTTTTTGCCTGTTCAGCCCAATTATCCAGCCATTCTTCCCGGGGCAAATGCAACGTTCTTTTGTTTTTGCCGGAATTGCCGGAATAAATGCTGCTCTCGCCGACCCAGGCAATTTCTGGAAACTGTTTTTGGAGATCATCGAACCAGTTTCGGGGACCCCAAAAAAGTCCGACCGGCTGGCGGTAAAAAGGCTGGATACCGTCCAGCAGTACGGCAATACCATCCCATTTTGACAGCCTGGCGGCGGCCTCGTCTTTAGGCTTGAGAATTTTGCGCTGGTTGAGCCAAAACCCGGCAGCTTCCCAAAGCATGGCAATGCCGCGGAGCAAAGTCGATTTCCCGCAGCCATTGGGGCCGGTAAAAAGAATGCGGTTTTCGGTCTCTTCGGTCCACTCATTTTCAAACTTAATTATTTCATTCAAGGGACCGACGTTTTGCAAGTGGATGGCGGTTATTTTCATGTGAACACCTTATTCAGGGGCTAGTGGTTAGTCAGGGGTTAGAAAAAACCGATACGCCGGGATGAGGTTGATCTCTTTGTCGCCGATCACCAGCTTATCTTCCTGTTCGTGGGTGATGATGTCGCCGGTTTTAAGGCCGGTCTCATTCAGGGCTTTGACCAGGGCCCGGACTTCACGGTTGCGGGTCTGCTGGCCGCCCAGGTCATAGGCCGCCTGAACCAGCCGGGTCACTTTGCCGTTGACGGTGCAGGCGAAATCAACCTCAAGATTGTTGGCCGTCTTGTAGTAGAAAAGCTGGTTGCCGCGCCGCTTCAGTTTCAGAAAGACCAGGTTTTCCAGCAGGTGCCCGAGATTTTTGCTGAAGCTGGGCCCGGCGGCAACCGCCAGGCCCGTATCTATCGCGTAGATCTTCTTGGGGCTTTTGATCTGTTTGCGGGCGGAAAACGAAAAAGAGTCGAGGCTGAAGAGCAGGTAGGCATCGTTGAAATAGCTAAGGTAATCTTTTACCGTTTTGTCATTCAACCCGACCGTGGCGGCAAGTTTGTTGAAACTGAACAGCGAGGCGATATTCGAGGTCAGGTAAAAAAACAGGTTTTCGAGTGAAACCGCTTTTTTAATGGCAAAGCGCGGCGCGATATCCTGGTAGAGGATGTTGCGGGCGTACATGGTGAGAATCTCTTTTTGCGTATCCCGCCGTGCGACAAAACTCAACTCGGGGAAGCCGCCCTGCCGGAGGTAATCGTCAAACAGTTTCCGCAGGCGGTTTCTTTCCCTGGCAACCGAGATCGGGCCATCCAGCGCCACCCCCCGGCCGGTAACATATTCAGAAAAAGAAAAAGGATAAACCTCCAGGGGCAGAGCCCGGCCGGAAAGCAGGGTAATCAGCTCCGCTGAAAGCAGGTGCGAATTGGAACCGGTAACGATAAACTTGGTCTCTTTTTTCTCATACTCGGCCTTGACAAAAACCTGCCACTCGGTAAAAAAGTGCACTTCATCGAGAAAGCAGTAGACCGGGCCTTTGGGATTGACCAGTTTCAGGTAGTCGTTGTAAGCCTGCTCCAGGTAGGCGACATCACTGCGGTAGCGGCTGAACTGGGGGTTTTCCAGGTTAAGAAAGAGAATATTTTGCGGGGTTACCTGTTGCTCGCGGATGAGAAAATTTATCGTCTGGCGCACCAGGGTGGACTTGCCGGCCCGGCGGACTCCCACCAGGGCGATAATATGCGGCAGGTCAAGATATTCCTTAACCTTGAAAAGAACTTCACGGCCAACACCTTCCTCGTAAAGCGTCCCCTCCCAGTGGGGATTCTGGTCAACAATCAGCTCTTCAAACATACATACTCCGAATAAACTCTAGTTTTTTCGCAGTATAGCACGAAACAGTGGCAGTGACTAGCTGAATGTGGACTGGTGTCATTTGCCGGCCCTCCGTGGCCTGGATATGG
>WFRP01000042.1 GCA_015486505.1 Pseudomonadota bacterium
CGCGGTTTTTCTCCGCTAGGCGTTAAGATTTCTGTTTTTCCTTTAAGCTCGCTGCGCCCGCCTTGCAAAACTCGCTTACGCTCAAACAGTTGCAATGCTAATGGGCTCCCGCTCGCTTTCGAAAAACAACGAAATCGTTTCCGCAACCGCTTACGAAAAACCACCCCCGCTCCCTCCAGAAGGTGGGGGGTAAAATTTGGCTGAATATAAACTTGTTAATAGAGTAGAATCAGTTTGAAAAGGACAGGTGATCTTATGGTAGAATGCAGCAAAACCGTACTTGATGCCATTAAATTGGGCATGGATGAGGAAAAAAAGGCCAGCGAGTTTTATGCTGAAGCGGCGGCTAAATTACCGGACGGCCCGGGTAAAAATCTTTTTACGCAACTGTCGGAATTTGAGATCGGTCATTATAATGCCTTGAAAAAGCTGGAGGCTTCACTGGCCGGGGATAGCTGTTACATTACCTACGAAAGTGCCCTGCTGGAACCGATCGGAGTTGAGGGCCGGGTTAAACTTGACGATAATGTCCAGAAAACTATTCTCGACATCCTGAGCATCGCTATCCGTAACGAAAAAAATGCCGGCCGGGCCTACCGTGAACTGGCGGCGGAGATTGAAGATCCCAACGGGGTGCAGATGTTTGAAAAGATGGCAAAAGAGGAAGATCAGCACGCCAGGATTCTTGAAGATCAGCTCTATGATGTTAAAAACCAGGGAGAACTGGTATGGGGAGATTGAGATTTTTTCCGACCGTTGCCGGCTTGGGTTTGCTTCTGTTTCTGGGGCTCGGAGCCGGCTCAGCCGTGCGCGCCGCCGCCAAACCGCCGGGTAATCCGCAGATCCTTGAACTTACCTGTACTCAATGTCATGGTCTGGAACAGATTCTGGAGAAGAATTTGTCTATGGCTGAGTGGCAGAAGCTGGTTGAGCGCATGGTCGCCTTTGACGGCAGTGAAATCAGTCGGATTGATGAACTTAAAGTATTAAAATATATTAGAGAAAATCTTGCCGTTGACGGTCCCGGAGGTCGGGCCCGGCAGTCGAGCGGGGCGGAAAAGTAATGGTTGCCGCCGCTGAAAATTTAATTTTTTTAGATTTGAATGGAGAAAAAAATGGATAAATATGTTTGCGATGTATGTGCCTATGTCTACGACCCTGAAGTTGGTGATGAAGATGCCGGGATCGCCCCGGGAACCGCTTTCGATGACCTGCCTGAAGACTGGGTCTGCCCGATGTGCGGCGCGGATAAAGACAGTTTCAGCAAGGTAGACTGATTTTCTGAAAGATAAATCGAAAAGAGATTTGCAGGAGCGAGACTATGGCAAATATAGTAATTGTTTTTGATTCCTTGCGCGGCAACACCAAGCGCGTAGTTGACTGTATGAACGAGCTTTTCACCGGAGCCGGACATGAAGTAAAAATGTTCAAACCGAAAGAGGTCGAAACGGCCGCTGTTGAAGCGGCTGATTTTCTTCTGCTCGGCGGGCCGACCTACCATAAGAAGTTGATCAACACGATGGAGCAGGCCCTGTTTAAACTTGAAAAAGCCAACCTTGAAGGGAAGCCGGGCGCCGCGTTTGCCTCTTTCGGCTGGAGCGGTGAATCTTTGGGGATTCTCGAAGATACAATGAAGAACCTTTACGCGATGGATCTTAAAGTTGACGGCATTAAAGTCAAGCAGACTCCGGTTGCCGCCAAGGTTAAAAAAGAGGTTGAACCTTTTGTTGAGAAGATTCTCGCGACCTTGTAGTTTAGTACCTTACAGGTTATTTTCTGCACCAAAAAACAAGATTTAATAATCAGAAAATGTTCTGATAAGAGTACTTATTTGCGGGCCAAAAAAGCCCGTTTGGGTTGCGGGGATTGTTCCCGCATTAGTGCCTTACAGGTTATTTTCTTGTTTTAAAACAAGAAAATGTTCTGATAAGAGCACTTATTTGCGGGCCGCAAGGCCCTGTTTGGGTTGCGGGAGTTGTTCCCGCATTAGTACCTTACAGGTTATTTTCTGCACCAAAAAACAAGA
>WFRP01000043.1 GCA_015486505.1 Pseudomonadota bacterium
GCCCCGGAAGCGGCGGCCCCGGAAGCGGCGGCCCCGGAAACTCCGGCCCCGGCAGCGGCGCCGGCGGCTGAGGCCGCGGCCTCAGCGCCGGAAAGTGATTCCCGGCCGAAGGAGAGTGATTAATCGATGCTGACGTTTTTACAGAGAAAAAAAAATGCTGCCAGTGATGTCGGCTTTCGCGATGATTTCACCGAAACCGATGAGTTGCCGCTGCCGCCCTGGGCCCGAACCTGCGTCTATTCCCTACTGGTTCTCTTTCTGGTGCTTTTGGCCTGGGCCTGCGTCTATAAAATTGATAAAATAGTCAATGGCCGGGGCAAATTTGTAATCACCGGGCGTGAGGTTGTCGTCAGGCCCCTGGTTGACGCGATCGTCAAGAGCATCGCGGTCCATACCGGCCAGACCTTGAAAAAAGGGCAGAAGATTTTAACCCTCGACCCGACTTTTGCCGAGGCCGACTTAGCCCAGATCGAGATTCAGATTGCCAATGCCGCGGCCGTCATCTATCGGGCCCGGTGTGAAATCAAGCAGCGCGATTTTGTCATCCCGACGCCGGACCCCGGCGGCGCCTACCTGCGCCAGTACAGCATTTTCCGGCAGCGCCAGGCTGAATTCAACGCCCGGATCAAATCCTTTGACGCGCAGATTCAGTCCGCCCGCGATGCCGCCGCGACCGCCGCCCTGCAGTTAGAGGAAGTGCAGAAGCAGGTTGAAAACGCGAAACAGATGTTAAAGATGCGCCAGGAGGTCTTTGCGGCCGGTCATGACAGTAAAATGAATCTGCTCGATGCCGAGAATGAGTACTCAAAATATAAAAATCAGGCCGAGGCCCTCGAAAACAGGCGCACTTCAAGCCAACTGCAAATCCGGCGCCTGGAATCCGACAAAAAGGTTTATATCAATAACTGGCGGAAGGAGCTTTCCACCGAAATCGCGAAATACACCAATGAGATGGATACCTACCGGCAGCGCCTGGCCAAGGCGCAGCGTTATTCCCAGCTGGTTGATATGCGGGCGCCGCTTGACTGTGTCGTTCTGGAGATCGGGAACATCTCGGTCGGCTCGGTCGTCAAGACCGGGGAAACCCTGGTCAAGATGGTGCCGCTCAATGATCCTCTGGAGGTGGAAGCCCGGATTGCCCCGCGCGACATCGGCTTTATCCGGGACGGCGATCCCTGTAAAATTAAAGTCGATGCCTTCCCTTTCCAGAAACACGGCATTCTCGAAGGCGTTTTAAAAAGTATCGGCGAAGACACCCTGATTGATCCTGAGAACCCGCGGGCCGGGCCCTATTACGCGGTTCGGATTTCATTAAAATCGACTAAACTTAAACTGGTGCCGGCGGATATGCGCCTGATTCCGGGAATGACCCTGACCGCCGAAATCGTGGTCGGCAGCCGCACCGTGATCAGCTATATTCTCTATCCCATGATTAAGATGTTTGATGAGAGCATTCGTGAGCCTTAGTATTATGAAACCCGACTTAAAATATAGCATTGCCTTTTTTTGTCTGCTGCTCTTTTTTTCCGGCCCGGCCCCGGCCGGGGCCCAACAGTTTACGCTGGCGGAAGCGGTCGCTGCCGGACTTCAAGCCAACCCCGGAATCGAATCGGCGCTCAGGGTCGTGCAGGGCTCTGAATATGAGGTTAAAGCCGCCCGGGGCGCGTTTCTGCCCTCATTAACGGTGCAGAGTTCATATTCCCGCTACAGTCAGACCGGCGATGTCACCTCTGTCGACTATCTCGACCGCGATATCTTCACTAACAGTCTCCGGCTTTCACAGCCGCTTTTTGCCGGTTTTGCCATCCTGACCAGCTATGAAAAAGCCAAAATCCAGGTTGAGATTGATGCCGCCCGTTTAAGCTCGGCGCGGCTCGATCTGATTTTCGCGATCCAGCAGGATTTTCTTGAACTTTTGAAACTGCGTGAAGATGTGGCAACCATCCGGGACGCGATCAAACGCCTCGAAAGCCAGAAGAGTTCGGCCACAGCTTTCTACAGGGCCGGCATCGCCCCCCATAATGAAGTCCTCAACAGCGAGGTTGAACTGGTTCGGGCCCAGGCTGAGATGATCAAGGTCAAAAACCGGATCAAGAATCAGAAAATGCGGCTCAATACCTGGCTGGGCCGGCCTTTCGCTCAGGATGCCGTATATGTCGGCAAACTCGCTGATTATGAAATGAAAATCCCGTTTACGGTCAAAACCGCCCTGGCTCTGGCCTTGAAACAGCGCGCCGATCTGCGCCTCGGGCAAAAAAGTATCGCGCTGGCGCAAAAAGATGCCAAAGTTAAATTTGCCCAGTATTATCCCAGGGTCTCGCTCGATTTTACCGTGCAGCATGAAAAAACCGAATATGATGATTATTACTATTCCAGCGCGACCCAGGACAGCAATACGTTAGGGCTCAATCTGCAGTGGAATCTGTTTGACGGCGGAACCACGACTTACTCCTATAAATCGGCAATCGCGCACATCGTTGCCCTCGAAAAAAGTCAGCAGGATCAGATCGCCAAAGCGCAGGCGGCCGTCATCAAGGCCTTTACCGATATCGAAGACGCGAAAAAACTGATCGCGGTCAGCAAAAAGGCCCGGATCAGCGCCCAGGAAAACTATGATATGGCCGCGGCCCGCTACCGTTCACGCTTAGGCACCATTGACACCCTGACCGAAGCCCACTACTATCTGGTGCGCTCCAGCACCGACATCAGCAGCGCTTATATGCAGTATCAGAAAGCCCGGGCTTCGCTCTATTACAATCTCGGCGTGGAAAATCCGGGCCTGACCGCGGCTCGCAACCTTTCCGCCGAATAGGGTTAGCAGTCCGGCTCCAACCTCACCTCTGAACTCTTCAATCAACCTTGACGGCATCGCAAAAATAAGAATTTTTTTATTTAAGAATAAAAAAATTCTTGACAAACAATGGTTTGCCTGTGTAAAGAAGCGGTTAACCACGGCAAAACCTGCCCGCGGTTTGCGCGGATTTATTGCATTTATTGCCCGGGCCATACAATAATCAAGCCTGATTACGTTGTTTACTGTTTGATTATTTTAATTATATATG
>WFRP01000044.1 GCA_015486505.1 Pseudomonadota bacterium
CCCCCTTACTGCCCCCCCGGGCCGGAACCACCACCAGAATTTTATGACCATTAAGCATATTAACCTCTAATGCGGGAACTAACTCCCGCAACCCAAACAGGGCTTTGTGCCCCGCAAATAAGTACTCTTATCAGAACATTTTCTGATTATTAAATCTTGTTTTTTGGTGCAGAAAATAACCTGTAAGGTACTAATGCGGGAACAAATCCCGCAACCCAAACAGGGCTTTTTCGGCCCGCACCCAAGGGCACTTCCGAGGGTCGCAAATAAGTACTCTTATCAGAACATTTTCTGATTATTAAATCTTGTTTTTTGGTGCAGAAAATAACCTGTAAGGTACTAAAAAACTGTTTAATCTAGTGCTGGGCGGCGACGATTAAGTCCCTACTCGTTCGTGCTGTAAAGTAACTGACAATAATTGTTTCCAAGTAGATTTTAATTTGCATATCATATTATCTCAAGATGAACATTTTATCCTCAAGTTTCAAGATAATGCTTTTTATCACCTGATGCGGGAACAATCCCCGCAACCCAATCGGGCCTTTTCGGCCCGCAATGCTAAAAAACAGACGGCTATTCCCAGTCAAGTGAACTTAATGGTTAGCACTCAGATTATATGGTTTTATTAGTATCTCTGCTGAGATATTCAAACTTCTTTGCAACTTTCTTATCATATTGATAGATAGAGTTCGTTTTTTGTTTAAAATTTCCGATACCCGTGCTCTTGAACCAAAAATTGGGATTAAATCATTGCGTGAAAGACCCTGGCTTTCCATTTGATGGATGATGGCTTCGACAGGTTCAGGTGGAAGAACAGGATGATGTTTTTCCTCGTATGCTTCAATTAAAGTAGTGAGAACGTCGAGTTTGTCTCCTTCTGGTGTACCACTCTTTGCGTTCATCAAGCTTGCAACTGTTTGCAAAGCTTCTTCGTAGTCAATTTCTGTTTTGACAGGTTTGATATTCATATTTCCACCTCAAATTGTGTTAGCGTCAATCTTGTCATATTCTTTGTGGCTACCCACAAAACGGATATAAATGATGCCGAAATCATAGTTGACTGCAGTTACGAGACGGTATGTGTTGCCTTTAATGTTGAAAATGACACGATCATTGGCAATAAAGCTGGCATTTCTGTAATCGGATTTAATCTCGGTGGAAGTTTTCCACTCTGCCGATTTTACCTTGGAATGCCAGGCTTTCAGTGGCTGTTCTGCATCAGAATGGACTTTCCAAAATTCTCTCAATATTTTTTTTGAAATTATCCTCATATCTGAAAGTATAGTCTGTTACCGTTTTGGGAGCAAGCTTTATTTTTAAACTTGAGATAGGGCGTATGTTTTTGCAGTCTTTAACCATCACCCAACATCCGAGCTACCTCGGAAAGTGGAAAAATCTTTTGGACCGGAATGAATTTACAGCGGTTTTCCCTGGCGGAGAGCCGGTCGGATTCACCATCGCCGATGACGATTACGCCGGAGTTTGCAACCTTTTCCCGTTCTATGATTTCGGCCAGAGTTTCGGGCTTTTTCCGGGGATAACCAAAGATATCAACAAAATAATCGTTCCAGCCGCGAAAGTCTATGATCTCCTTTAAGGCGTCTTCCGGCGTGGTGGAACTGACATAGAGTCTGAGCCGGGCGGCAAGAAAGTCAAGCGCCTCTTTAGCTCCGGGGATTAAGCGGCAATGTTTGGCGCCATCCAGAACCAGGCGATTATAGGCCCGGGCAAGGTTTTTCAGAGCCAAAGGGTTCTGCTCCGGCTGCCGGCGTTGACGCCGGGCCATTATCTCCGCGAGGATATCATAGCGGCTTTTTTCAAAGATTTCATCAAGAACCGCGCTGACAATATTTTCCGACTCCGGATCATCGGGAAAAAGTTTGAAAAAAGCGTTGTACTTCAAGCTGTTGGAGTCAATCAGGGTCCCATCGAAATCAAGGACGACGACTTTAATGATTGCAGCAGGAATCAAAGAGCACCCCATCGTCTCAATATCGTCTCAACATCATAACTTTTTCTCTTTTCCCTGGATAGCATGCCAGTTGGGAATAACGGTTTTCCGGGCCGCCCGGGGCAGACGGGCTATCCGCTCATCCTCATAGAAAGAGTCGTTATTATAATGAGTTGTGGAAACTTCTTCAAAAATTGCCCCGTCAAGGGTGTGAAATTTGTGCCATTCGCCGGGCTTGACCAGAATGGTATCGCCCGGTTCCGCCTTGATCCGCCGGCCGCCGAGTTCCACCTCCAAATCCCCGCAGAGTAACTGGAAGGTTTCCTCTTTTTTCTCATGATAGTGATAAGGGTGTTTCTGCCGGGGAAGCAAAATCACCAGTTTTTTACAGTACTTACGGTTAATGCAGTCAATAATCACCGCCCCGAATTCGCGGAAGCGCTCCAGGCCGTAATGGTGCGATATTTCAATCGAGCTCTCCCGGCCGATGTGAATACAGGCCAGGTTAAGCATACCCTTGACCTGGAGCATAATCCGGTAAATAATCTCCCGGTCCGGCAATGCTGAATTTGCCACCTCCAGGTTCAACGGCTGGTCGGCGGCATAATCGACATCGGCTTCCAGACCTTCAACCCAATCACCACTGGACAGTTGTTCCTCCTGAAGCGGCATGGCGAAAAAGACCTGGTCCCGGGTGATTTTCTCGCCTTTTTTAATACTGCTTACGGCATAGACCCCCCGCATCAAAGAGCGTAATGAAGCCAATTCGGCCGGGGTTGCCGGGCTGCGGTTTTCGCCGCCGCAGGCGAGGATCGCCTCATTACAGGCCGACAACCAGCCGGCAACCTGGGCCGGGGTGGATGAATAAGCATTAAGGGAGTATTGCTCTGTATTTATGCCGACATGACGTTCAAACAGGCGCGCCCCCAGGGCGTAGGCCAGGCGCACGGGGATATAATTATCCGGAGCCTCATGGGTGGAGAAACCGATGGGGAGCCGGGGAAACCTTTCCCGTAAAAGCCTGATTTGATTAAGTTCCAGTTTTTCCAGCGGGGTCGGATAAAGAGCGACACAGTGCATCAGGGCAAAGTTGACATTGTGGATCTCAAAGAAACTGACCAGCCGATCAATTTTAGCCATACTCAGTCCGGCGGTTGAGGCGACCACCGGCCGGTTGGCGGCGGCGATTTTTTCCAGCAGGGGCCAGTCCGCCGCCGAGCAGCTGGCCACTTTGATTATTTTAATCTCCAGCTCCTGAATAACATCCACCGACTCTTCATCAAAAGGCGTGCACATAGTGTACATGCCGTTGGCGGTCACGGCGGCGAGCAGTTCTTTATAATCTTCCTTGCTCAGGGCGGTACCCATAAACCGCGGAATATGCTTGATGTCCTGGCGTTGTTTGAATTCCGGATGTATGAAGGTATCAAGCTGCCGGAACTGGAATTTAAAAGCCCCCCGCACCCCGGCCGCGGCATTAACCTGGCCGATCTCCTTGATGACCCGCAATCCATGTTTTACATCACCCTGATGATTATTGGCCAAATCATAGGTAAATAAATTATTAAAATCAAAATTCTTTTTCAATTTTACCTCACTTTTTTACTTTTTAAGGGCTCTGTCGGAGCGCCTGTCTGCGGGCCGGCAAGGCCCCATTCCGGTTTTACGGGGCGGTAGATCCCGCGTTAAATTAATTCCAGGGCCTCAAGGCCATACCCGGCCTCATAGTTTATCTTAACCGAGCGCCGGTTCTGATTGGCAAGATAAGCCGCGGCCACCACCAGCATGGTATTTAATCCCGCAGTCAGTCTGATCGGAGATTTTTCCCCCGAAGCCCCGGCAAGGATCTCTCCGAGATGATCAAGCTCTCCCCGAAAATCATCCGGCCGGGTTTTGGCGAAAAGCTCCTCAGTTATTTTATTATCGGCACCGGCATAACGAAGCGCGTCATGGCGGCTGTCGGCATTGACCTGCCATTCAAGAAACCCGGCGGTTCCCTGGATACGCAACTTTTTTTCCGGCGGTTCGGTAACGACATCCTGAACGATTGCCCCCAGCAGCCCGGTCCCGGTTTTCACATTGACCTGGAACAGACGATCATAATTTACCAGGCCGTCGTCTACCATATCCACCATCGCCGAGACTTCAACGATCTTTCCCATCCCGGTCAAATCGGCAAAATGCTGCCAGATATTAACCGCGTGGGAATGCTCCCCCCCGGCGCCGCCGCCCCGGGCCGCAAATCCGAGATAAGAATCTTTGGGCCCGCTGAGCCAGGGATGCGCCTGAAAAATCCCGCCCCAGAATTCCCGGAACCCGGCACTGATCGTCAGCGGCTGACCAACCAGCCCGCCCGCCAGAAGTTCAGCCGCCCGCCGGCTATGGGAAGTTAAGGTATGGTTGTAGCCGACAGCCACAAAACAACCGGTTTTCTCCTGCAGAGCCAGCAGTTCCCGGGCTTTTTCCAATTCGGGAGTACATACCGGTTTCTCGATCAATAAGACCTTCGGCGGCCGGGTTGTCAGAGCTTTTACGGCAATCGCCATATGGGTGTCCGGCGGCGTCCCCACGATCACCAGATCAAAATCCTCATTTTCCACCTCATCCGGCGCGGCTAACCTGATATTATCATCCCAGGCGCCATAACGGGAAGGGTAGATGTCATTTCGGGTGCGCTCAAGGGCTAAGGGATCAAGATCACAGATCGTAACCTGCCAACCTTTGGCGAAACAGCCCTGCGCCAGATGGTTACCAATTGATCCGGCCCCTAATATTTTAACCTTGTACATTTTCCATCCACCTTTGTTAAATTGTTATCTCAACTTTCTGACTTGTTATAACTGGTTGTTTTTTATACAGAAAATAACCAGTAAAGCAGTAAATCCGTAAAGTATTGTCTTAACCGGTTCGGGTGATCAGCCAGACGCCGATACAGATTACGAGAATTCCGCTCCAGCGGGTCAGATCCATGGCTTCATCAAAAAAACGCCAGCCGGCAATGGCGGTAACGATATAGCCGAGCGACAGCAGCGGATAAGCGAAGCTGACTTCGACCCGGGAGAGGACCAGCAGCCAGACGCCGACGCTGATAACGTAGCAGCACAATCCGGCAATCACATACGGGCTTGTGGCCACCTGCCAGAAAATCTGACCGCAGCCCGTCAGGCGAAATTCAAAATAGCCGATATTCCGCATCCCCTGCTTAAGCGCGAGCTGAGCCGCTGCGTTCAGCATTACTCCAAAAATAATTAACGGCAGATATCTGGTCATAATTTATTTCCCTGTATGACTTTCCTTTTCCGGCTTATTTTCAGGTTCCAGATGATGTTCAGGTTCCAGGTGATGTTCGTTTCCCAGGTGATTCTCCGGTTCAATGTGAGCTTTCGGTTCCGGAGCTTTTGGCTTTAGCGGTTTTTCTTGCTCTTGCTCTTGATGTTTTGGCAGCCCGGAATGGTCGGCTTTTTTCGGATGAGTTTTCTGCTCTGAATTTTTCTCTTTTTGCGGCTTTACTTTTTCTTCCGGGTTATCAGGTTCAGCCGGTATCTCCGCTCGGCTGTCAGTTGCCGCGCTCTCATCTTCGGCAGCGCTGTTTGCCTCAGTGCTGATTCCGGTAACCCAGAAGATTTTTTTCCTGGGTTTGCGGGAGTGGCGCGGATTTCCCTCAAGAATGACTTTGTAGGGGGCTTTGAGCAACTCATCCAGGGAGCGGGCTTTATTGATGATAACCGTATCGAACTCTTTATCCTGATGCTGCAGAATTTTCCGCAGACGCTCTTTGCTTTTTACCTGCGGCACCGACCAGTCGCAGTAATAGTAGAAATTGGCCAGCATGGTTTCGCTGAAATTCCAGCCGGCGACCCGGGCCCTCTCGTTTTCAGGGATATGCCTGGCAAATCTCTGCATATCGGCCCGCATACTTTTGGCCCGGTCAACGGCGAGCAGCGGGCCGGTGAAGGCAAAGATGTAGATTAACACGGTTACGGCGGCGAAACGGAACATCGAATCGATCTTCCGGCGGCCGAGAATCAGGCCGAGAGTAAGTAAAAGAGAAACTCCGGCAATAATCTGCGATGTTCCGAAAGAGCTTATGAAAAAAAATGCCGGTTCGGGGATCGAGCCCTTGAAAAACCCGGCAAGTATCGGGATGACCAGCCAGAGCGCCATAAAAATTGCGCCGAGAATTGATAAGCCGGTAGCATAGATTGCAAACCAGCGGCGCTGAGTCTGGCGCAGAGCCAGAGCCGCCATCATCGCGTAAACCGGGATCGCCGGATAGAGATAAATGCTGCGTTTGGTCACCGACAGGGATAAAAAGACAATCGTGCCGACGCCCCAGATCAGGAGAAAAAGATCCTCTTTGGTAATAATTCTTTCCCGCCAGAGCCGTTTTCCCAGTTGGGCAAACCAGATAAAAACCAGAGGCAGCCACGGCAGAGTGTACATCAGTAATGTGACCAGATAATATTGGGGCTGACCGGGGCGCAGATGTCCCAGATCCGCCGTGCCGTTCATACGGCCCACCTGGTTAACCCAGAACCATTCATGCCAGAGTTCAGCCCCGCCGATAACCCGGAGCAGGATTATCCAGCTGCCGGAGAGCAGAAGAAAGATTCCGGCGCTTAAGAGATGTTCGTGGATGAAAAAGCGGTTTTTGCGGTCGGCTTTGCCCTCGGTTTTAAGGTCGGTTTTAAGGCTTTGCCACAACCAGATCAGGAAAAGTCCGGCCCAGGGTATGGCGATCAGCGCCGGGCCGATCGGGCCTTTACTGAGGAAAGCTCCGGCAACGAAAAAACCGGCCGGCGGCAGCATGCGGCCGCGGCCGCCGAAGTAGGCCTCGGCAAAACTCCAGAGCGCGGCAATGACAAAAAAAGTCAGCGCCGGATCAACCCGGATCCAGTGAAAGTTTTCGACAAAACCGACCATGGTTCCGAGGATAATCAGGGTCGAAATCGC
>WFRP01000045.1 GCA_015486505.1 Pseudomonadota bacterium
AATACTTCATATAAGTACTTTAGAGCGTAGTGGCGGGGCCGCACGGGTAGCATTGCGTTTATGCTTGGCGCAACGTAAAGCTGGCCATGATGCTCAGATGTTGGTGGGGCAAAAAGAGAGTGATGCTTCTTATAGTCACAGGCTATCGTACCGAATTGATGAATCTTTGAGCAACAGTTGTCGTAAAAAAGGTTTACTTTATTACGAATTACTCGGCAGTCATTTTTTGGTGGTGAATCAACTTGTTCAGGATGCGGATGTTTTGCATCTGCATAATCTCCATGGAGGCTATTTTAACCCTTTTTCATTATTGCTATTAGGCCGGCTTAAGCCTGTAGTTTGGACTTTGCATGATATGCAGGCTCTAACCGGACACTGTGCTCACTCTTTTGCTTGTGAAAAATGGAAAACAGGTTGTTCTGAATGTGTAGGCCTAGAGATTTATCCGCAACTTGAAGTGGATAGTTCGAGAAGGTTGTGGGACGATAAAAAATTTATTTACGATCATGTCCCGTTTCATATCATTAGCCCGTCAGCTTGGTTAGGAAATAAAGTTAAAGAAAGTATTTTAGAGAGTCATTCGCTTGAAATTATTCATAATGGTGTAGACACGTCGGTATTTAAACCATATGATAAAAGTGAAGCCCGGCGGCGTTTAGGATTACCGGTTGATGCTTTTATTGTTGGCGGGGTGGCTCATGGCGGTGCTTTGGATAATATTTGGAAAGGTGGGGCCTACACCATAGAGGCTTTGAAAATACTGTTTGATGAGGTTGAAGATAGCGTTTACGTGGGAGTCGGCAGCCCGGTCTTTGAAACCGGTTGGAATGGTCGTTTGATTAATTTAGCTGCGGTTGACAGTGAAGAGGAGATGGCTTGGGTTTATTCAGCTATGGATTTGTATCTGATGACTTCTGTGGCGGAGAATTTCCCTCTGGTTTTACTGGAAGCCCTGGCTTGTGGCTTGCCTGTATTGAGCTTCGCGACAGGTGGAATTCCGGAAATCATTTCGAACGGTGTAAATGGTTTTATTGTCGAACAGCGTAATTTAGTTGAATTCTGTCGTGGTCTTTTAGCGTTGTCTTTGAATCGTCAGCTATTGAAATTATTTGCTTTAAATGCCAGAGACACTGCTATCACTTTATTTGACCACGATAAAATAGCTGCGAAGTACGAACAGTCTTACTGTGCCTATATGGATGCATGGAAAACTGATAGGTTGAGATTCTCCACAATTGATCAAAGTATGGTTCCGTTGGAGGTTTCTTCTGAAGTTTTTCTTAAATGCCTGTCAATGGTAAATCTAAGTTAAAAAAGCAATTAGTTGTAGTTTTGGAAACGGGAGAGTGAGTTGTCTTTTTCTGAATTAAGAAAATTGCGTGAAAATATTGTCAGGCTGGTATTTCAGACTCCACCGTTGTTGCTGGCTACATTTTTGTGCAAGGAGGGGGTTAGAGAAAAGATTTTTAATTTGTCTAATTCAACCTTGTTGTATGAGGAACTGAACAGAGATGAAGAAAAATTGTTGGTGTTATTGCAGGACAGCTGTGTTAATGAAAAAAATATTGAAAAACTGATACCGAGTTGGCTGGCAATCCAGCTTTTTTTATGGCCGCATAAAGTTGAAACATCTTTTCAGCCGGGTGAAATAATCAAGCACTTGCGTCACGGTCTGTTAGTGGTCGGGATCGCACTTTTGTTGCGTGCGCCGCAGATTTTTAAAGAGCTGGGGGAGGTTGACCAATATCTTAAGTTTCTGCAAATGGTCACTGCTGAAATCAAAGAGATCGTTTTATGTGAAGATTGGGTGGAAAGGGAGTTTGTCGCCAAGCTGTTTCTCTATTTTTGTAAGTCTTACAAGCTTTATTTTTCATGTAGCGATTTGCGTAAATTTATGGAACTGCGATCTGCCATCTTGGAGTTGGTCGTGGATTTGACGGAGGTGGAAGCCTTAGATTACGATTTTTCCAATTACGGTTTTGATGGAAAGCGGCAGTTACATTTGGCTGTGCTGGTGCCTAAGCTTTCCCCACGGTCGGAAATATTCGTGATGATACCTTTTTTGAAAGAGTTGGATCGGAATCGATATACTGTTACACTTTATACTTGGGATCTCTTTTCCAGACAGTCGGAATGTTTTTTTCGATCTATGGTTGATGATTTGAGAGTTCTGCCGTATGATTTGCGGCAATGTGTCAGACAGATTCGAGGTGAAAAGCCTGATATCCTTCTGTTTTGTACTAACATGGTGGCCGGTGCTGGAAGTATAGAGAGGTTGACGGCTTATCGTTTAGCGCCGGTACAGATGGTTGAAACCTGTTGCCCGGTAACGACCGGGATAGGTAATATCGATTATTATCTTTCAGGTACATTGACGGAACCTCCCGGAGCCGAGGAATTTTACTCTGAAAAACTTGTTCAGATTGAGGGCCCAGCTCAGGCGTATCATTTCTTTCCGGAAGAAAAATCTAAAGCGGCAGAGAAAAAATGGAACCGAGCTTCGTTGGGTTTGCCGGATAATGCTCTCATTTTTATTTCCGGAGCCAATGCCAATAAAATTATTCCGGAGCTGTTGCAGCTCTGGTCGCAAATTCTGGCGGCGGTGCCGAATTCTTATCTGGTGCTCTATCCTTTCAATAAAAATTGGCAAAATGAGTATCCTGTAGCCGCTTTTATGCGATTACTGATAGATTTTTCCGACCGTTATCAAATTGATGCCCGGCGTTGGAAGGTTTTGACCGAGTCTTTTGCCGGTCGGGAAGAACTTTTGTCGATGATTGGGTGCGCGGATATCTATCTTGATTCAATTCGTCATTCAGGAGCCGTATCAATGCTTGATCCGTTGCTTATGGGAGTCCCCCCAGTGGTGATTGAAGGGGACTATGGACGAGGTCGTCAGGCTTCGGCGATTCTGCGTTCTCTGGGGCTTGAAGAATACGTGTGTCGTTCTGAGGCAGAGTATGTGGATTTTGCGGTTCGGTTGGCCCGTGACAAAAGTTTGAGAGCCGCTTATGCCGGGCAGATACGGGAGAAAATGGCGGATAACCCGGTGATCTTTGATTGTAAAAGATATGCGAAAGAATTTGACAGGGTTCTGACAAAAATTGCCGATCGGCATTTGCGTTAATTGGTCATGAATTTTTGCAGTGTTATCAGTTGGCAATGCACGTTGATGGGACGCGTTTCAACCGGTTCCTTAGTACCTTACAGGTTATTTTCTGCACCAAAAAACAAGATTTAACAGTCAGAAAATGTTCTGATAAGAGTACTTATTTGCGGGCCGAAAAGGCCCGATTGGGTTGCGGGATTTGTTCCCGCATTAGACGGTTCAATAAAGGAAACCGAAAGCCCATAGTGGTATCTTTTTTGGGGCTCCCACCTCTATATTATCCTGTACAATATAGGCATTATCAGAATTTCTGATCTGCTTTCCGGTTTTTCCTGAGCCTCCGATTTCAAAAATCAAATTGTCATCAACGATAAAATCGGCTTGGTCGTGATAATGCACCTGGTGGTTGTAATTTAGCTGGGAAACAAAAAAACTTTCCCGCAAACTGCCGGTGTCCGGTTTTGCACACAGCACCTGAAACATATTCGGATTATCGAGCAGTAATTTATCGGGCTTGTTTACCGTTCTCATCCCCTTTCCTCCTCTGATTTGATGAATTAGGGAGGCTTTCGCCATCAAAGCCAGATATTTGGTTACCGTCGGCCATGAGGTTCCAATCGTGGAACTTAACTTCATCTTGTTCAGTTCCATAGGCGGAGTTGAGCATAGCATATAGAGCAGTTTTTTCAGCTTATCGAGTTTGCCTGGTTCAATGTTGAAAATAGCGGGTAAATCCGATTCAATGGTCAAATTTATCACTTCCAGCAATTTCGCGGGATAATTTTCAACCGACTCCAGATAAAAGGGATATGCTCCATACTTCAGATATTTCAAAAAGTATTCTATGGGTCGTATCCGGGCGGCGATTTGAGCGGAAAACGTTAAGTGATTATCCAGCAGCCATTCAAGGGCGACGGGCTCGATTGTGGTGGACGTTTCAAGCTCTAAAAACTCTCTGAAGGAAAGTGTCGGCAATTTATATACCGCAACCCTCCGGGAAAGATCGCCCGCTTCATGATCCAGTCGTAAAGCAGAGGAGCCGGAGAAGATCACTTGCAGAGTAAATGTATCGCGAACAGCTTTGAGATGGGCCGCGAATTCATTTAATTTGTGAATTTCATCCAAGAGCAAAAGTTTGCCTCCCTCCTGAAAAAAACTCTGGGCCAGGTTATAAAGGTCTGCTCCGGCCATTGCGGGATGATCGCAAGCTATGTAGAGTATCTTTTCGACTGGATAGCCTGTTTGTTGTGCAAATTGAAGCAGTAATGTCGTTTTACCGGATCCGCGCGCGCCTTTCAATGCAATCAATCGTTCTCTGCTATCGATTCTGCCCAACAAAAAGCGTCGGTAGGGTTTTGTTGGTTGGGATAAAACAAACAGAGAGGCTTGTCGGAGAATATCCGGTATCATGATAGAATCTCGAATTAAGGATAATGCTGGATGCTTATTAAGTTAGCTTTATATTAAATATGTATTTGCCGTAAAATACATTTTATAGCAAATAAGGTTGTCTCTGTCAACTGTTAGATATTTGTAGAAAAAAAGGATCGTTAGTGCCGCAATTTGTCGTTAATAATTAACCTCTTCTATGGGATTTTTGACAGGCGAGAGGTTATGTCGGCTAATTGGTAGGTGTCTTCGGCAGCGTTGCCGCCTGTATGCAGACGGCGCAGCCAGGGAATCATGATCAGGGCGGCGCCGTTGGTAAATTCCGGCAGTTGATCGAGAAGGTGGCGCATGGTGTTGATTCGAGCATATTCGGAAAGGGCATCCGCGTCGTTTTTTTGCATTGATATCAGGGTTTTGTGAAGGCCTTCCAGAATTTTACGGTGTTGGTCGAGGTGGAAAAGGTTTTCGGGTGCCGGACGGTGCCAAGAATCGATATGAACCCGCAGTGCTTCATTGATCTCAGGAGCTTCCCACCGGGTCAAGTTATAAAATTCTTCCGGTGATATATCTTCCATACCTTCAAGGCGGCGGCCGCCGCTGGAGAGGTTGTAAACTTTTTGAATAGTTTCATTTTCGCTCAATTCGGCGGTCATATTTTCAAGATTTCGGGCATAGGCGATAAATTCTGCCGGTGCATAAAGGGTTTCTCCCTGCCGGCCCGGAACTGGGAAATAGTTTTTCCTGACCTCCTCTTGTTCGCCGTCCTCTTTTTCCAGTCCGGGACAATATTTTTGGGTCGCGCTATAGGCCATATCGCAGCCGCAGAGACCGATGCGGGTACAGCCCCAGTTCAGGGCCAGCTGTAAACCGTCGGAGATAACATTGCCGCGGCTGTGGATTGGACGGGCTTGCGGCAGCAGCTTTTTAACCAAAGCCGCCGTGGGTGAAGTCCCATGGTGGAACCAGTAAATTTCCTTGAAAGGGTAGATTAGGTGTTTGGGGTTGGTCTGGAGGGCGGCCAGCAGGTTTAATTGATTAATGTAGTTTTTGGGCAGGTTTTTGAAATGGGCCTGCTCTCTTCCCTCAATAATGATGGTAAAATGAGGGATTATATTCTCTTTTGCCAGCGCCCGTAAGGCGGTCGAGGCGGCAATTATCAGGATCCGGTTGTCCTGTTTGAAGTTTTTTAAAAGCGGCAGGGCTTTTGCCAGGGAGGGGCCCGCTCCCAGCAGCAGAGCGTAAGTTCCGGCAAGTGCCGAGTTGGTTTGAGAACTTTCGGCGTGGCGCTTGAAAACCATTTTGTTCAGGTTGCGAT
>WFRP01000046.1 GCA_015486505.1 Pseudomonadota bacterium
ATATAATAAACTTGACTCCTCAGACAATGTTCGTTTGATTTGATTTTGAATATTCATGCACCAAGTATGCACGATTCACACTTAAATGTCCAGTCTTATTTTACGGGTAATAGGCAGAGCTAGAGAGCTAATGCGGGAACAATCCCCGCAACCCAAACGGAGCCTTGCGGCCCATACCCCAAGGGTACTTCCGTTGGGCGCACCCCAAGGGCACTTCCGTTGGGCGCACCCCAAGGGCACTTCCGTTGGGCGCAAATAAGTACTCTTATCAGAACATTTTCTGATTATTAAATCTTGTTTTTTGGTGCAGAAAATAACCTGTAAGGTACTAATATTGATATGGGGCCCGATATTGATTATAAGGTACCGGCGCCGGCATCGGCGGCGGGGTGAATTTCTCGCTCAGCGCCCCCAGAGACTGACCGGAAAAAAGCGAGGTCAGACGCAGTTGAACCTTGCTGCGGGTCCCCTGGGTCAAGACATCGGGTTGCACGATCAAACCATAGCGGCCCCGATTACGGCATTGAACCTGCAGATAATTTACCGTTTTCTGATTTGAGCCTTGAAGATTAAAAATTTCAATCCCGGAAAAGGTTTTCAGAATCCGGGCCATTACGGTCGTCATCTGCGCCCCGAAATAGGGATACATCGTCAGATTTTTCACCGGGGTAATATAAAGCTGCACCGGACTTGGTAAAAAAAGCTGATCGCCGACTGCAAACTTTGCCGACCCCGGATTAATAAAAGCCAGATTGACGTGGCCGGCCGCTTCAGTGACGGTGACTGAGCCCTGAAAAATTAAGGGCGCATGGGTTAAATTGAGTTCCTCCACCTCCCCTTCCGCCGGTTCGGTTTTATTTTCAGGATCACTGAAAACCAGAAGCTCCGCCCCGTGCGCCGGAACCAGATCATCGACATATTCGATGACAACTTCATCTTTCTCCGGCAACAGCGCCACAATTTTACCCTGAGCCGCGATATCGGCATTCAGTTTTTCGAGCAGCAGAGCGCAGGCATTCTCGATTGTCGCCGCCCGCGCCGCCCCGCTTCCCAGAACCAGGAAAGCTGTCAGCAAAATTAAGGTTAAAATCCGGCGCCGCAACCCGGCCGATTTAATCATTGGTTGTCTTTTCATTTAAAATAAGCAGCCTTAAACTTTCAGAACCTTGACAATCCGCTCGCCGGCTTCTTCGAGCCGGGTTTCGGGAACCGTTAATGAGATTCTGAAATACCCCTCACCGGCATCACCGAAGCCGCTACCGGGCGTCACCACAACCCCGGCTTTTTCGAGAAACATAGTTGAAACTTCGGCGGAAGTCATACCTTCCGGATTATCAATCCAGAGATAGAAAGTCGCCTGCGGCGCTTTCAGGGTAAATCCGGCTTTCGTCAGGAAGGCAACCATCATATCCCGGCGTTTACGATAGATTTCACACATCTCCCGGACACATTGCTGATCCGAACTTAAAGCGGTAATCGCGGCTTCCTGAATCGCCTGGAAAGCACCGGAATCAATATTGGTTTTCACCTTGCCCAGGCCCTGGACAATCTCCGGATTACCAATCGCAAAACCAATACGCCAGCCGGTCATATTATAGGTTTTTGAAAGCGAATGAAACTCGATGCCAACCTCTTTCGCTCCCGGAACTTCCAAAAAACTCATCGGCTTACAACCGTCATAGGCAAGTTCGGTATAAGCGGAATCGTGACAGACGATAATATTGTGGCGGGCGGCAAATGCGACAACTTTAACAAAAAAATCGGCATCAGCCACGGCCCCGGTCGGATTATTGGGATAGTTGATAAACATCAATTTGGCTTTAGCGGCAACCTCTGCCGGGATCGCGTCAAGATCAGGGAGGAAGCCATTTTCCGCTTTCAGCGGCATTTTATAAGGAATCCCGCCGGCAAAAGTCGTGGCAATCGCGTAGACCGGATAGCCGGGGTCGGGCACCAGCACATAGTCTCCGGGATCGACAAAGGCTAAAGGCATATGGGCGATCCCCTCTTTCGAGCCGATCATCGAGACCACTTCAGTCGCCGGATCAAATTTAACCCCGAAGCGCCGCCCGAACCAGTCGGCGGCCGCCTGCCGGAAAGAGAGCATACCGACATACGACGGGTACTGATGATTTTCCGGTTTTTCGGCCGCGATTTTCAGTGCAGCCACGATATGGGCCGGGGTCGGCATATCGGGATCACCGACACCGAGATCGATAACATCGACCCCCTGTGCCAGGACTTCAGCCTTTTTGGCGTCAATCGCGGCGAAAAGATAAGGCGGCAACTGTTTTATTCTTTCAGCATATTCTACGTTAAACGGCTTACTCATTAAATTCTCCTGTTATCGGTATCAAGAATAATCAATAATTATTACAAAAAGGGACACCAGCCAAATTACGGCAGGTGCCCCTGATAATATTTCGGACAACACACCTTTTTGCGGCTCACACTACATCTGATAGATCTCGGAACCGTAGGTTTTAATCCACTGACTGCGCAAAACCTCCTTGGCGCTCTGGATATTATCAACCTCAACAATAAGAATCGCGTCATCGCCTTTCAGCGTGATAAAGGGATACAGGGTTTCAACATTAACCTGGCCCTCTTTCAGAGCCCGCAGCACAACATTAAGCCCGCCCGGGTGATCCGGGGCCGCGACCGCGATAACCTCTTTACTATGGACGGCAAAACCATTGGCCATCAAAACATTATAAGCCTGCTCCGGGGTATCGACGATAATCTTGAAGCGATCCGGGTCTAGTTCCGAACAGGCCATAAAACCTTTGATATTGATCTGCTCTTTCTCTAAAATCTCGCAGATCTGATTAAGCCGACCCGGAGTATTATCAATTGCAATCGAAAGTTGTGTTATAGACATAATAAGCTGGCTCCTGTCAAAGCTTATCGATTACCGCCGCCAGCGCGCCGCCAATCGACAAGTTGTAACTCCTTAAAAAAATTTTCAATAATCTTTAAGAAAAATATTCCGCGCCTTTAATCACGGCTTTGCGGCTGATCTCCAGCAAGGCCGGTTTGCGGCCCATCAGATATTCAAGGCCGGCAAAAACCGAATCCTGATCCGGCACCCCGGCCAGCTGAGCAAACGCGCCGAGCATCACCATATTGGCTGAGCGGTTATTGCCGAGTTCGGTGGCTAAATCATTCGCCGGAATCGAAAAAACCTCAATATCCCGACGCTCGGGAATCTCTTCGGCGACTGATGAATTATAGAGCAGTTTGCCGCCGCTGACCAGCCGGTTGATAAAAGCCACGGCTGAAGGCTGATTCAAGGCCACGACAATATCGGGGGCTGAGGCTACCGGTGAAGCAATCTCTTCATCGGCAATCGTCAAGGTACAGTTGGCAGTGCCGCCGCGCATCGCCGCCCCGTAGGCGGGCAGATAAGTCGCGTGAAAGCCTTGAATCATAGCCGCGTTTCCCAAAACATTAGCGAGGGTCATAACCCCCTGACCGCCGGAACCGGCGCAAAGCGTTTTGACTATCATCCTTTTTCCTTCCTTTTCTCTTCCCGCTTATCGGTCAGCAGACCCGGTTTATACTCTTTTGTCATCTCGTTATCAACCCATTTACAGGCCGTAACCGGGTCCATCTTCCAGTTGGTCGGACAGGGAGAGAGCACTTCAACAATCGAATAACCCAAACCTTCCTGCTGGGTTAAAAAAGCGTTGCGAATCGCTTTTTTGGTTTTTTTAACCCCGGCCGGAGATGAAACCGTAACCCGTTCAGCATAAGCCACGCCCGGAAACTGGGCGACAACATCGGTAATATGCAGCGGATAACCGTCAACTTCGGGGTTACGTCCCATTGGTGAAGTCATAGTCGATTGACCAAGCAGTGAAGTCGGGGCCATCTGGCCGCCGGTCATACCGTAAACCGCATTATTGATAAAGATGACACAGATATTTTCACCCCGGTTGGCGGAGTGAATGGTTTCGGCGGTACCGATGGCCGACAGGTCGCCGTCCCCCTGATAACTGATCACGAAAAGATCGGGATTGGCGCGTTTCGCCCCGGTGGCAATTGCCGTACCGCGGCCGTGGGCCGACTCAATAATATCAAAATCAAGATAAAGATAAGCCAGCACCGCGCAGCCGGCGGGACAGACCAGATAAGCCTTTTTGCCGAGATCCATCTCCTCAAGCAACTCGGCGACGATGCGGTGAACGATACCGTGGCCGCAGCCGGGACAGTAGTGACTGACCACATCTTTTTTATGGTATTCAGGCCATTTATTGATAAGTTCCATTTACATTCTCCGATAGTAGCGGTGAATAACCCGTGAAAATTCAATCGGGGTCGGGATAATCCCGCCGGGGCGGCCGTGAAAATCGATAACCGCCCTTTCATTTGCCAAAGCGAGCCGGACATCTTCAACCATCTGGCCGGTACTCATCTCAAAAACGAGGAAATTTTTAATCTGCTGGGCAACCTTCTGCAGAATCTTATCCGGGAAAGGATAAAGGGTGATCGGCCGAATCAGCCCCACTTTAAGACCGTCTTTACGGGCCCGTTTGATTGCGCCTTTGGCAATCCGGGCGGTCGTGCCGTAAGCCACCACGGCGAAATCGGCATCATCCATCATATAGAGCTCAAACCGGGTTTCCTGCTCGGCCATCTCTTTGTATTTACGCACCAGTTTCCAGTTGTGACGCTCCATCGCCAGGCCATCCAGAATCAATGAGGCCTGATAGCGGCTGGGGCCGTCTCCGCGGCCGCGCAAGGCCCAGGGTTTTTCCGGGAAATCGCTGACCGGCTCGGGAAAAACCACCGGCTCTTTCATCTGTCCCATCATTCCGTCGCCCAAGAGCAGAATCGGGGTCCGGTATTTATCGGCCAGATCAAAAGCCTTAACCGTCAAGTCGGCAAGTTCCTGCACCGAGGCCGGGGCTAAAACCGGCGTCCGGTAATCGCCGTGGCCGCCGCCGCGGGTCGACTGAAAATAATCACCCTGGGCCGGAGCAATATTACCAAGCCCCGGGCCGCCGCGCATCATATTGACAATTACCGCCGGAAATTCAAAACCGGCAAGAAAGGAGAGCCCTTCCTGCTTGAGACTGACCCCGGGGCTTGAAGATGAAGTCATCACCCGGGCTCCGGTCGACGCGGCCCCGATCACCATATTGATCGCCGCGGTCTCACTCTCCGACTGCAGAAAAACGCCGCCGCTTTTCCGCATATTCTCAGCCATATACTCACCCAGTTCATTCTGGGGAGTAATCGGATAACCGAAATAACACCGACAACCGGCGCGAATCGCGGCTTCGGCAATGCAATGGTTACCGCTAATAAAAACCTTATCCACTATACACCTCTATCGCCAGATCAGGACACATCTGCGTACACATCAGACAACCGATACAGGCCGCAGAATTGACCGCCTCGGCCGGATTATACCCCATACGATTAAGTTTCGGCGAAGCGGCGAGCACTTCCTTTTTACAAAACTCAATACAGAGCCCGCAACCTTTGCAGAAATCACGGCGCACTTTAACCGTAAACACCTTATCTTTTTTACTCATACTAAATATTCCACTCTCAAACCTGAAGAGTTCCAAAAAACCAAGCCGACAACCGGCACCCGGTCCGGCACTGAAAGAATCGAGATTGATAGCAAATGAACTGGAAAAATTCAAGCTTTATTTCTCAGGGCAAGTCATAAAGTCGACAAATAATATCCAATTTTGCTGTTTATACCGACAATAGATAAAATAATCCGCCCAGGCGAGCAATCATAAACTTTTTTCTTTACACGGTAAAGTCTCTACAATATAGTGGCAGGTCAGTGGATAACGGCGGAAGTAATCAGCGGCATCCGCCGCCGGTACTCAATCACTGCCATAATTTATAGAAATCTCAACTTTGATGGACCCGTAAAAAGTATTTCCCAAGAACTTCAGACACAATATGTTGTGTTTTTTAATACCTACAATCACTATATGTAGTGGTTGAAAATTTTTCTCCGGAGTTTTTACGACGCCATCAACTTTGACAAACTCGTAAAAAGTCAAAAACTCGATGGCTAAGTAAAAAACTTCATATGCACCCCAAGGGCACTTCCGTTGGGCGCAAGGCACCCGAAACCTGAGGAATGAGGCGTACATAGAGTACGCCGCAGTGACGAAGGTTGAAGGGTAAC